>CAIUUO010000233.1 GCA_903902325.1 uncultured Bacteroidia bacterium | reverse complement strand
GCAGAGACGTTGCATGCAACGTCTCTGCTGATTTATTTCACCAATTTTGCCTCATAACCTCTCATCTTCCCATCTTCGCCGTTTCCCCGTTTCATTGTACCGTTCCTCCTAGTCGTCCCCTTCGTCCTAGTCATCCTGGTCGTCCCCTTCGTCCTAGTCATCTCCATATCCCCGTTTCATTTCATCGACAGCCATTTAACGATACCCCACAGACGCATACCCCACCCAGTGCCTGATGCTGGCATTGGCCGTCTTTCCCATCCGCAGGTCATCCACTTTCAGGGGCTTGTGGTCAACACTTGTGGAATAACCTATGAATTTCCCGGATAACGGATCCGCATGCAGCTCTTTCTGCAGCTCCACGGCCACCATCAATCCAAAAGGAATGCTGTACCTGCCGCACCAGGTCCACTGGTACTCCCTGTAATCATCGGGCTTCACGGTAGTGGAGGCAAATTTTTGGATCTTCCCCAAGGATAAGCTTCCCGTCAGGCAACTGTCGAGGATCATGTGCTCCTTGGCTACGGCCTTTATGTATCCGGCACTGTCGGCGCCAAAGGGAGCCATGTTCTTTCCTCCCCACTCCTCATCGCCGTAATGAACCGCATCCGTGGTGATCAGCAGGGCCACATCCTTCCCCCACACAAGATTGTGCTTTTTCATGGTAGTGGATATGGCTGCGGCAAATGGTTCGGCTATTTCAGCCATCTTCCCAGTATTCATGGCAGGAACCAGGATGGACACGATTTCAACCTCCCGGTTGTAGTACTGCAGGAACGGCAGCATGCTTTCTACGGAATGCTCTACTTTCTGCAGGGTGTCGGAGATCAGGAAAAGATCCTTTGGCAGGTGTCCTGTCAGTTCCTCCCGGAAGGAGGATACCTTGATGTTTTTATAGGGTCCATGCCAGAATGGATAAGTGTCGAAAACTATCCTGTCGGAGATATTGAGCTGCCTGGCCTTGTGCGCCACCCCGAAGATGATGACGGTCTTTGCCTTCAGGTTACTGAGCACTGCCGGATAATGCCAGCTGGCGTAGGTATAGTCATCGTGCGGACAGATGGCCACCCGCCAGGATGTACTTGGATCAACTTTCGCGGCAGCCAATTCAGCGGAGTATGTATTTTGAATCCGGTTAACGACCGAATCCACCTGCCAACCGAGGTGGGCAAACCCAATGGTATCGACCAGTTGCCTTGTTCGTTGATCGGATTTTTGAACTTCCGTGCATGCCAGCAGGGAAAAAAGGACGACCGGAAATAAAATTAATGACTTCATAAGTTGGTTATGATAGAATGACAATTACCTCGTGTCCCTTTGTGTTTGCCTTCGTGTCCTTTGTGGTGAAAAAATTTAACCACAAAGGACACAAAGGATTGCACCAAGGTCACAAAGGCTGCTATTTTCTAATTTTACTGAATGCCTTCAGGTACTTATCAATGTACTCCATTTTTGACCTGGATTTGTATTGCATTATAAAACGCGGGTGTTCAAGGGCAATGAGCTCCCCGAAAAAACGATACTTCTCATTCAGGGCACGGATAAATTTCTCGTTCTTGCCTGTTCCGAAGCAATAGCAGATATCCGTTTCGAGTCCCAGGGCAAGTTGTTTCCTAAGGTTTTCGACGCCGAAAACGTACACGGCTGCAGTCAGTTCCTTGCTGTCGTAATAGTTGTAATTCTTTTCCTTGCCAGCTTCGTCGCTGATCGTAAATCCAAGCGGAAAAACGGAATTGATGTAAAAATCATTGTAGAATGCCTCCGGTCCGCCGTAAGCTTCGATAACCTCATACACAAATACGGAGGATGGTTCATGGGTTGACTTCCCGGTATATCCAATTCCGCAGGGGTCTTTCAAGCGTTTGGTATCCGTAAAAGGGATGCCCGTCACACCTGCGCCAAACCTCCCGGGATTGATGCCCAGTATCAGGTGGCGGGTATGGTTGTCGCTGTAATACTTCCTGTAAAAGGCAGAGGAGATGGGCAGAATCAGATCATTCTGCCTGAAGGGGTTCATGATGCTGATTCCATTGGGCAGGGGGTCGTTGAATTCCAGGGAGGTGTTAAAGGCGATCACTTTGTCGGCAAAAGTTGGTGGCATACAGTGTCTATTTTGAAAATGGTCTGATGGCAACAGATTGCTTCACTACGTTCGCAATGACGGAGATCGGAAGAGCGTCGTGTAG
>CAIUUO010000232.1 GCA_903902325.1 uncultured Bacteroidia bacterium | reverse complement strand
ATTCTCTTTTGATCCTGAATTTTCTGAAGCTGTTTTATCTGTTAATCTCATGTTCCTAAAATTAAGCGATTATTAAACACGATAGAAGTAAAACTTTCGTGCATATTTCAAAGGCGAAAATTACAAAAAGACTTAACCAAATAAATGATCAAATGTTCAGAAGGGGTCTAAAGGTGCTCTTTCCTTAATTCATCCGATTTGACTATTTTGCAGACTCAAAAATAATGAAGCTATGAGCACAATAATTGAAAACCTGAGGAGTGAATTGATCAGCGTCAGTGATGAAAAAACAAGGCTGTCGGGTGAGAGATTCTTTAAAGAAGAGATCCGCTTATATGGAGTGAAGTCAGCAGTTGTCAAAAATATTTGTAAGGCCCATTTCACAAGGATACCCGATAAAAGCAAACAAAATATTTTCGCATTGTGCGAAGAGTTATGGGGATCAGGCATTCTGGAGGAGTGTGGCATTGCATGCGAATGGTCGTACATGGTAAGAAAGGAATTCGAACCATCCGATTTTAAGATTTTTGAAAAATGGGTCGGTAATTATGTAAATAACTGGGCAGCTTGCGACAGCCTCTGTAACCATACTGTAGGTGCACTTGTCGAGATGTATCCATCATGCCTTGATGGTTTAAAAAAGTGGGCCCAGTCGCCAAACCGATGGATGAAGAGAGCTTCGGCTGTATCGCTGATAATCCCGGCCAGGAGAGGAAAGTTCCTTGAAGATATTTTTGAGATTTCCAACATACTCCTTTACGACGGTGACGACATGGTTCAAAAAGGTTATGGGTGGATGCTCAAGGCTGCCAGCCAGGCATATCCCGATCAGGTTTTCAATTATGTCTTTGAAAAAAAGGCTACAATGCCCAGAACTTCTTTAAGATATGCAATTGAGAAATTACCGTCCGAGATGAAAAAGAGAGCAATGGAAAAATGATATAATATGGCCCGATAATTGTTGTTATTGCATTAACAACAGATCTGTAATCAGAATCTGATACTGGTGTAAGCTGAAAAACCAAAGAGTAGGCGTTTTCTAAAATCAAATCAATGAAGTCATATCACATTTTATTGTTGGCTTTTTTATCTTTTGTTTGCATAAATTTAAATGGCCAGGTATTTGTCGGAGGCAATTTTGGCATTAATTCTTCAACCAGCAAAAATGAAGATGGAACCAGTACTCTCCAGAAATCTTCCAGTCACAATTTCGGCTTCGCCCCCATGGTTGGAAAATTTCAGTCAGAAAAACTTGCAATAGGGATATCTCTTAATCTTGCTTTTTCAGGAAATTCATCCGAATCAAATGGAGTAAATAATCCAACATCCACAACTGCTTCCACAATAGGAATAAGTCCTTTCATAAGGTATTATGCCTTTAAATGGAATAAGTTCTCTCTTTACGGACAGGGTAATGCCGGTATTGACTTTTCAAATTACAGCTCCAAAAATGGTGGAGTTACAACACAGGGACCGAAAGACACAAGGTTTTATGTTACCTTTTTACCCGGACTCTCCTATGAT
>CAIUUO010000231.1 GCA_903902325.1 uncultured Bacteroidia bacterium | reverse complement strand
TTAACCGCAGAGGGCGCTGAGAAACTCGCAAAGAACCGCAGAGTTGATTTACACTAAAATTCTCTGCGTAACTACGCGAAATACTCTGAGGATCTTGGCGGTTAATTATTTATAATATTGGCACTACAGGTCCATTAATAATTTTCTGAGCATAAAAAGTGCTGTCTGACTTGTTCTGGCGATGGTCCGTTCACGGTCGTTACCAAAGCTGTACAATTGGGAAATAACTTGGTTTCTGTCGGCAACTGCAATCCAGACCGTGCCAACAGGTTTTTCTTCTGAACCTCCGCCCGGACCTGCAATTCCGGAAGTAGCCACTGCAAAATCCGTGTCCATCAATTGAATGGAGTGCCTGGCCATCTCTTCCACCACTTCACGGCTAACAGCGCCGTGACCATTTAGCATCTCCGCATCGACTCCGAGTATTCTGGTTTTGATTTCATTGGCGTAGGCCACCAAAGTTCCTTTGAAATAAACAGAACTTCCCGGATTTTCAGTAAAGAGCCTGGCAATGGCGCCTCCCGTGCAACTCTCGGCTGTGGAAACGGTCAATCCCTTTTCAGTAAGAATCCTCCCAATACTTCCTGCCGGGGAATCCTCATCAAATCCGTAGATATTGGGCCTGATCAGTTGCAACAAACCCTGTATTTGATTTTCAACTTCTGCTTCCATGCCTGGAAGGTCAAGTCCTCTTGCGGAAAGGCGAAGACGCACTCCCTGCGGGCTTGGCAGATAGGCAAGTTTGATGAAAGCGGGCAGTGCATCTTCCCAATCAGAAATTTTTTCGGCAAGCATGGATTCAGGTAATCCCTGGGTCAGTACCGTACGATGGAAGATGGTCGAAGTCTGGAAGTTATTCCTCAGATAAGGAAGAATTTCGAACTCCATCAGGTATTTCATCTCAAATGGAACACCTGGCAGGAAAATAAAGTAACATCCGTTTTTTTCAAGCATCAAGCCCGGGGCCGTGCCAAGTTTGTTCTGGAATACACGGCTACCTTCGGGGATCAGCGCCTGATCGCGGTTAAGTTTGTTGATCGAAATGCCCCTTTTGCCGAGCAATTCTTCCACATTTTGCAAAACAGCGGGACTCATCTCCAACTTTGTGTCAAAGAACCTGCAGATGGTATCCTTGGTCTTGTCGTCTTTTGTCGGACCCAAACCACCTGTGACCAACACCACTTTAACCTTGCCTGAACATTCAGTCAATGTTTCCGTGATGTGATCCGGGTCATCAGAAATACTTGTAATCTGGCGGACATTGATCCCTTCGTCGTTCAGTTTTTGGGCCATCCATGCCGAATTGGTATCAACAATCTGTCCGATCAGAATTTCGTCGCCTATGGTGATGATATCTATGTTCATATACATTTTTTGTTGCTCTTTAAAAGAAGGATATGAGTGGAAATAATATAGATATAAAAAGAAATATATTGAATTTGACGACTTTGGAGTATTCGTGCATTTTACAAGTTTCCATTAACCCAAACAATTTATTTCATTTCTTATGATTTCTATCTATTTCTATCTATTTCAACTTATTTCAATTCCCTACATCAAATCATATCCAAACGGGCTTAAGCTCAGCGTCATCAGTTTAAAATGCTGCAACCCGAAGGGAATTCCGATGATGGTAATGCAAAGCAAAAGGCCAAAGACAAGGTGTATCAAGGCAATCCACAATCCTGCAAAAACCAGCCAGATCAGGTTGAGCAGACAAGAAAGTCCAGGTATTGATCCGCCATTGGGGCGGACCGTTTTGCCGAATGGCGCAAGTGTTGCAATTCCGATTTTGAAACATTGCAAACCCCAGGGAATTCCAACGATGGTGCAGCATAACACCAATCCTCCCCAGATATAACCCAGGCAGGCTGCAAAGCCGCCAAAAATAATCCAGATCACGTTTCCGATAAGGCTCATAGGATGGAATTTTAGAAGCTATTAGCTGTTAGCAGTTAGCTTTTAGCTTTTTGATTGGAGGGACTCTAATGATTTGCACAATTAAATTCTAATCATTCATTGGAATTAATTGCACGATTATTTCAAGTCTCCATAAATCTCGGCTAAAAGCTAATGGCTAACAGCTATTTTTCGGTGAAAGTACAAAATGAGAAGCAAAAGACATTTTATTCTTTTCTTTGTTCAGTTTTTTTAACAATCACTATGAGAATTTTATTTGTTTGCCTGGGCAATATTTGCCGTTCACCTGCTGCCGAAGCCATATTCACCCATTTAATTGAACAAAATAAACTTTGGAAGACCATCTCATGCGATTCAGCCGGAACGGCCGGTTACCATGAAGGGCAGGGAGCCTATCCCAAGATGATCAATGTTGCAGGGAAAAGAGGTTACAAGGTTACTTCCATTTCCCGTCAGGTCAGGCCAGATGAGGACTTTGAAGAATTCGACCTGATTGTTGCAATGGACAACCAAAATATTGCCGACCTTAACAGGATGGCACCTTTGGGCAATGCTAAGGCGAAAATTTGCAAGATGACTGATTTTGCGTTGCGAAAAAACTACACATATGTTCCGGATCCCTACTATGGGGATACCAGGGATTATGAGCTTGTAATTGATATACTGGAGGATGCCTGCGAAGGACTTTTACAATCAATTACAAATTAAAAATTACAAATTAAAAATTGGGTTGGCTCAACTCCGGGGATTAATAGCCAGAATCTAACCGATCCAAATAATTTGTAATCTGTAATTTTCAATTTGTAATTGAAATGTTAGTTCAGTTTGATCAGCCAAACATCCGTCACCTTCGATCTTGCCCGCCAGTTGAGTTTGGACTCTTCGGGCTGGTCGAATGTAACATCGATCTTGCCATCGCTTACATATTTAGGGTTCAGCAGGAATTCCTTGAACTCCTCGTATCCCTTGTTGTAAACGGTTGGGTCCAGTCTTTCGCCGTCCACCCTGAGCAGAGCTTCCCCGAAACCAGCAATACGAATCATGTATCTTCCGTTTGGATCAAGATCCTGGTATTTCAGGACAGGGAAATTTTGGAACAATTGCGTTGACAGCCTTTTGCGGCTAAATCCGTTATCCCACCAGGCTACATCCGTGGCGTCGTCCGAAAAAGTAAGGACATGGCTGCTCTTGGAGATGTCTGAAATGTTGTTGTAGTAACTTCCTGGTCCGGGATTTTCCCATGTGGCAATTACCTCAAGACGATCAGTTTTTTCTTTTTCGGTCGACATTTTCTCAACCTTTTTGAACTCATCTGCGAGCCACCAGCGGTTGTTCAGCGGGTAATCGAGATGATCAAGGATGGCACCGCGTTCGGCTCCGCTGGCCTTGTACTTTATCACACTCGTTTGCAATCCTATTGACTGGAACAAAGTTTCGCAGTAATCTTCAATTTTCTTGTGAAGATCTGCGGTTACTGGTTCTTTATCTGCTTTATTTACAATTTCAAGTGCCTTGTCCATGGCTTTGGCTGAGCCGATTTTAGTAGCCTGCAGCAATATTTTGTTGGCCTCGGTTTCCAATTTCTGCTCGTAGGCTTTTCTGCGTTTGACGAATACATCGTAATTGGATCGCATATTCAGGATTTGCCAGCGCCAGTTGTTTTTCAGTTCAGGGTGCTGCTTTTCGAGATTGTTCCAAAAGGCATAAGTGACTTCAATTCCGCCATTCTCTTCGGTTGGACCTACCCAATTACGCTCAAGGGCGAGAATACCATCGGCACCGGCTTCAGCAAGTGAAGGACCAAAGAAAAACCTGGCATATTCAACCAATACATCCCGGACAGGGCGCTCAGGATTCCAGGCCATCTGGCTCCAGGTTACCTTGTTGACGTCGTCGTGGCATCCGTCGGAGTAGGAGAGGAATCCATCCGTTAACGGAGCATACCGGTTATGAATTTTGGCATAGTAAACCGGCTGCGGGTTGCAAACTTCCCGACCTTCAGTCAGCGCAAAGGCCTGATCCCAGTTCAAAGTCGGATATTGGCAACGGACCGTATGGGTCAGATCGGGATAGTGCCTGTGCATGTATTTTTTTGGTAGGCGGAAACGTGTAGCTGCAAGATCGGGACTGCTGGGTCCCGTAACCACACCTGTCAGCCAGTCGGGGTTGTTTTTTTCGAGGTACTGGTAGAAATAATCTACCTGCTCATCTGTAAATCCTTGTAGTGAGATCCACATGGTTGCCTTTGGATGGTATTTCTTTAATTCAGATGTGGCAGCTTTCAGGAAAGGCATCACATCTTTCGGATGGTTGCTACCGGGGTCTCCTCCAGGGAAGAAAACGCCATCCAGGTATGGACAATCCCTGTAATATTCGCTGTGCCTGGCAACTTCTTCCTTGAATTTGACCGGATCTGAAAGATCTACATCCGCAGGAATCCAGTCCCAGTGATCCAATCCATAATCATGACAAATCTCGCTGATCTTCTTGTTCATGACCTCTCTTGGATATTTCATCAATGGATTGTTTTTTCCATCGTGGAACGGGATATTTTCGATGCTGTTGGTGCCGAAAAGCGCCAGTTCCCGCAGGTATTTTTCATATTGTTCCATGGTCCAGGAATCCCATGAATTGGCCGTGTTCCGATAACCGATCTGATGACCCCGGATCGGATATTTTGGTGAAGTGGCAATCTCGTTTTTTGTATCAAAATTTATTTTTCCATGGGTCAGATCAGCTGTTCTCAAGAACTGGCCAATTGAAAATATGATACCCCGCTGGTCGGCTGCGATCAGCCAAAGAATCTTCTTTCCGCTGGAAATTTCGGTTACAAGGCGAAATCCTTCAGGTTTGGTTTCCGGCTTGACATCCGAACCATTTACCGGTATTTTGATACCCGAAATTTCAATTTCAGATGAGAGTACCATCGCAATAACAGGCTGATTTCCGATTTTATCTGTTTCCTTGAGTTGGATGCCCGTTCTTTGTGCGATCTCTTCCTTCAGTACCCTGATGGCGGTTTCCCTGACAGGAGAAGGAATGCTTTTTGAGGCAAGGATGGTTGCCTTGCTGAAGTCAGCAACTTGTGCCGAGAGTGAAATGCTTGTTAATAGCAATAAATTAAGCCATAATAGTTTTTTCATGTTAATTGGATTTTATTACATTGGGTCCTTTGTGCCTGACTTTGTGACCTTAGTGGTTAAATTTTTCACCACTAAGGTCACAAAGGGTAACACGAAGGCCACAAAGGTTTTTTATTGTTGATTCGTTCTGAACTCGGGAACGGCTTGAAGGGCATCGACGAAGTTGTGTACCACGTCGGTATGGCAATCCTCCTGCCACGACCCCTTCCGGAACTCTTTCCTGTCGCACATGGCTGCCGGACCTCCGTCGTTATCTATAAAATAGGTAACCCAGTTCAGATTCCTCAGGGCAATTTCCCGGTATTCATCACCTCCACCTGCGGCATAAAAAAGAGCGGCAACGCCACCCAGTTTGGAGCACGCTCCTCCCCACGGACGACGGTCTGAATCCTGTTCACCCATCAGTGTGACTCCGCCCGGCATCGGGATGGAAAAATGGTCCACAGCAAAATCGATACATCGCTTGGCCATACCTTTCCATTCGGGATCCAATTTTTCCTTTTTTTCTATCAGGTACCTGGCCATTTCGAGTGGTGCCCAGGAGTTCCTGTTGTCCTCCTCGGTCATGTCTTCAAAAAACTGGACCCAATGTGAGCCTCCACGCCTGTCAGGCGCCTTCATCTGTACTTCTTTGATCCAGTGCCATAGCCGCGCCCGGGGTGCGTCAAATTCTTTGCTGCCAATTTCAGCCAACCCATCCCATAGTCTTAGAATATATACCATGTTGCCATTTCGTTCACCCCAGTGTTTTCCTGTAATGGCATCTACCCGAAAGGGCCATGGTGCGTGAGACTGGTCTCCATGACGCATATTTTCAGCCAGAACCCTGGCTATTTCCAGTGCTCTCTCACCAAATACCACCTTACCTGTTGTTTTGTATATTTGAAGAAATGCGTATCCGGCTATGCCACCCTTGTCAGGTTCGATTACCTGATCGCTGTATTTGGCATCGCCCTGCGAACTCCTGGGCAATGGAATGGTATCGTGTATTCCGGTTGATCTGGGGAAATTGGAGTAAATTCCGGCGTTTGGCGTGGAGGCAAGATCAGCCAGAAACACGCCCATTCGAACGGCATATTTTAGCGGGATGCTATCCGATTTTCCAAAATACTCCCAATATTTCAGATAGGAAATAATTCCCATTCCCAATTGTGTGCAGGGTATTACTTCATTTTTGTAGGGTTTGTAGTCATCACCAATGAAAGTTGAATAGAAATATACCGGAAAACCAGATTTCCCGATAGGGGCCTTGTAGTACCAGTTCATCTCCCGCTTCAGGGCATCCTCCCATGTGGTCCAGGGGAGCAGTAATCCATTCTGGTCGCTGCTGGCATCATGGAATCCAATTTTTCCGACAGGTCTTTCAATGGGTACATGCCGATGTTTCAGTATCCTGGAAAGAATCAGGAGCGGGATCATGATTACAATGAAAAGTATGATGAAAATCGTCCTTCTTTTATTCGTATTTTTTTTCTTCATTTGGCTACTTCAATTTTCCAGTTTGTAAATTCCACCCAGTACTGGCGGGTGTCGGGACCGCCGGCAGCCAATCCGATATCGACCGATTCATTCAATCCGGGAATATCGTTGGTCTGCCTTTCGATGATCCAGTTTTTCCCGTCAAGGCTAACGTAACCGCTGAAACTGTTGCCATGACGTACAAGTTTAAGATATATGGGTGTTTTGCTGTGTTCAGGTAAATTCTGACTTGCGGCTTTATGCATGCAACCGTTGGCGAATTCGTCATATTCGATTCCAGCCCGCCCCGGTGTACCAAAAAGCAGAACGGAACCCTTGCTTCCGGGTTGCACATCGAAACTCTTTGCGATATCATTGCGCACAAACAGTCCGCTTCTGAACCACTCATGGGTTCGTTCGCCAAACTTACTGATTTGCACTGTTGCCACGAAATCGCCCTTAATTCCTTTTATATACGCAGCAGCATAGGAATCTTCTGCATGGTAAAAGTCGGAACCACCGGCTGCAATTTTGTACCTGCTATTTTGAGGATCCGCTTCGATCGAGAAAGGTTTTGCCCTTGGGGAACCATATTCCTGGATTTTCATTTTGCTGATATCCAGTACATTTTTTTGCAGGACCAAAATATCTGCCAAGGCACTGTTGCCAATCTTCACAGTATGTTTGCCTGAAGGGATATCAAGATCCAGTCGGATGTTGCGCAGTTCATTTTCTTTCAGTTCAAGGTGCACATTTTGAAAGGCCTTTTCGTCAAGATAGATCTCTCCATCGAGTTTTTGAATTTCGGACGTAAGGTTTTTGGCTGTTGCCAGAAGTCCGACTTTTTCACCTTCCAGGCACCTGTCGGCAGTGAGTTTCAAATTTTCAAAAACGACCTTTGGTTTGGAACCCGCCACTGCAATTTTCTGATGCGGGGTAGTACCGATGGAAAGCAGGTGTTCGCCGGCATCATAAATTCTCAGTTGAAAGTCGATGTTTCGGCTATTGTTCTTAACTACCGGGAATAATTTCTTTTCATAGACTTTTCCGTCGAGATACAACTCGACGGGGGAGATACCAGTGGCGCCATTGTTGAAAACCTGGGCTGATAATTGGATGACACTTCCGGCCGGATAGGATCCGTCAGTCTGTCCGGAAGGTAAAATACTCTGTTTGCTGTACTGGAATTCAGGGTTGCCTTCGATAAACATTTCGGGTTCACTGGCTGGTTTTTCGATCTTGAAGTTATCCCGGTAGGTATTATCCTCCGGTTGCGCAGCGCAATATTTCATTTCACCCTGTTCGAGATCGTAGTAGATATTCTCCTCCGTTACCCAGCCCTGCGACATGTTGTCAAACCAGAAACCTACATTGTCGTTGAAGAATCCTGCGTGAACCTTATGTATAAGGTTTCTGCGCACTATTGAATTGAAAACCATCCCAGCCGTCTTGATGGCTCCCGAATCGTCTGCATCCATTTGCACATCATCCAGGTGATTGTACTCGACTGTATAATTTCCATCGAGGGCATCTTCCTGATCGGACCAATCGCCCACATCAATTCCATACCGGCCGCGAGTTTTGGTAATGTAATTGTGCGAGATGGTAGTTGAAAGGGTGTTTGTGGCATAAATGCTGTTCCCGCCGCAATCTGAAAGGAAATTGTGGGTGATCATCGTTTCCCGGATGATTCTGGAACTTTCTCCCGCTGCACCAGATGCGACTCCCTTGTTGTAATCCGTCTCATTTTGCCAGATGGGTTTGACGGAACCAATTACGTATATTCCACCATTGTCAATGGATTCAATATGGTTGTCAAAAATTCTGGTCTGGTAGCATCCTGCCTTTACGAAGACTCCTGTTCCGGCACATGACCTGACAACGCTCTCTGCTAGTTCACAGGCATGTGCATATTCAAAGGTTAAGGCACTGTTTCCGGCTTGTACTGCTTCAAAAGTCAATCCATAGAACCGGAGGTTCCTGACAGGATGGCCTTTCTCTCCTTTTACTGTCACAAGCTGGCTTAATTTGGCGATAGAGGTGGGTGTCTGGTTCAGGTCACCACTTTCTTTCGATGATATATAGCTGATTTCCTTTGCTTTCTTGTCGAAGTACCATTCGCCTGCAGTATCCAGTAGCGCCTTGATGTTCTCAACGTAATATCTGGGAGGTACAATGATGATTCCTTCCTGGGGAGCTTTCAGGTAAGCAGTTCCGGTTGTAGGGTCAATTTTGCCGAAACTGTTGATGCCCGTGTGCCAGCGAAGGAGCATTACCACCCTATTGCCAGTTAATTCCTTCCAGGGCTCAAGATCGCCTTTGTTGAAAAAAAGTTCGTCTGTCTTTTTAGATACAGAGGCTGGAATGAAGTATCCTGTATTTGGTTTTCGTGCCAATACCTGTTTTTTGCCGTTAACCAGGAACATGCTCACCGTATCGGCATCCAGGGGAGCAGACCAAATGCCTTTTTTAAGTTTCCAGCCTGTAACTGGCTGTCCGCCGGAAATCACCGGCTTTTCTCCCGGATAGGCGGCATAGGTAACGTAATTGTCTTTCACCTTGTGGTATTCAAAGGCGCCCGTTGGAAGATTGGTTTCAACACGCTCACCGCCATCGGCAGGTTCAAATAGCAGTGGCTGATTCAGGTAATAGTGGCCTTCCCTGACATATACAAGAATATCCCTGCCGCGTCCAAGCGGATGGGGCGAACCGATCCATCTTTTTTCAACCGGAAGATCTTTTGGAAAATAAACAGTGGATTTTAATTCCTTTACTGCTTCTTGAGCCTTTTGCAGAGTAGCAAAAGGACCATCGGTCCTGGTTGCATTGGGTTCGGCAATTTTCCCGCTCCATTGGTCATTTCCGATAGGCGAGACGTAAAAATCTGCCCTGGAATTTTCAGTGGTGAATTTCTGCCATTTTTCTCCCTGTAACAGTTTTCCATCCCTGTTCTGAGCGTGGGTAGTAGTAAATATCAAAGTAAAAGCGAACAACAAGAAAGGCATTTTTATACCCCTCTTCGTTTGCATGGCAATGGTCATGATCGAAATTTTAGTAGTTATTAGTGTTGATCCGAAGTCGTAAAAATAAAAAAAAAGAGTCAAAATAAACCAAAGGGTTTCGTAGTTGTCAAATGATAGCTAAAATGACTAAATCATTGAAACATTTTCCATTCATTCAGATACATACAATGGGAATGGAATTAATTATCATGTTTTTTTGTACTTTAGTTCACTTTAGTCAAAATAACCCACTTTAGTCACTTAAAATTTGATGTATGAAAAAAACTGTTTTGATGTTGTTGTTCGCGACTTTTTCCTTGTTTTCCTTAGAGTCACAAGCGAAAGAGGCAGGATTGTCCATGCCGATTGAAAAATATACCCTAAAAAACGGGCTTTCGGTTGTTTTGCATCAGGATAAGTCCGATCCGATCGCTGCTGTTGCCATTTATTATCATGTTGGCTCAAGCAGGGAAGTAGCCGGAAAGACCGGATTTGCCCATCTTTTTGAACACATGATGTTCCAGCGTTCCGAAAATGTTCCTGAAGATCAGTTTTTCAAATATATACAGAGTGCAGGTGGTACCCTGAATGGAAGTACCAACCAGGACAGAACCAATTATTATGAAATAGTCCCGAAAAACGCGCTCGAATTGGCTCTTTGGATGGAGTCTGACCGCATGGGTTACCTTGAGAATATGGTCACAAAATCCTCGATGGCAAACCAGCAGAATGTGGTTCAAAACGAGAAAAGGGAGAGCGTCGACAATGCAGCCTATGGTTTCAATGAGGAGATTATTGCAAAAACGCTTTTCCCCCATGGGCATCCTTACAGTTGGACCGTAATTGGCGACATGAAGGACCTTACAAATGCAACGATCGAAGATGTAAAGGCATTCCATCATAAATTCTATTCTCCAAACAACGCAACGCTTGTGGTTGCAGGCGATATTGACAAAGCATCAGTTAAAGCATTGATTGAAAAGTATTTTGGTGAAATTCCAAGGGGAGAATCCATCGCGAAACGTAAACCAATGCCTGTTTCGTTGCCAGCGACTGTTAAGTTGTACCAGGAAGATAATTTTGCCAAGACTCCCATGCTGACTATGGTTTTCCCAACAGCGGAGCGATATTCAAAAGACTCCTACGCGCTGAATTTTCTTGGTGAGTTAATGGCCGGTACCAAAAAATCACCTCTTTATACAATTCTTGTTAAAGACAAAAAGCTAACCTCGCGTGTGATGGCCAGAAATGGGTCACAGGAACTAGCCGGATCCTTTACCATATCTGTCACCGCAAATCCGGGAGGAAACCTATCCGAAATCGAAAAGGCTATTTTTGAGGGAATTGCCAAGTTTGACAAGGATGGTTTTTCAGATGAGGACCTTACCAGGATCAAGGCAACTTCAGAGACACGCTTTTACAACTCCTTCGAAAGCGTTCAGAGCAAGGCTTTTACTTTGGCAGAATACAATATTTTTGCCGGTGATCCTGAATTCTACAAAAAAGACATTGCCAGTATTCAGGCTGTTACTGTAGCTGACGTGAAGGCAGTTTTTGAAAAATACATCAAGGGAAAGAATTTCGTAGAAACCAGTTTTGTTCCGAAAGGGGAAACGAAATTGATCGTAACCGGATCCGTCAATGCAGGCGTGATGGAAGAAGACGTAACAAAAGCAGCGGAAGTTAAAGAAAATCAGGTTGCTGAGGAGGTTACGGCTAAAACTAAGACAAAGCTCGATCGTTCGATCAAGCCAGTACCTGGTGCCGATCCCGAGGTGACAATTCCAAAACCTTGGTCTGCATCTTTGCCGAACGGGTTGAAAGTATGGGGCATTCCACAGACAGAACTCCCGCTGATTCAGTATTCCCTCAAAATTGAAGGAGGCCATAAGCTGGACAATGTTTCAAAAGCCGGAGTGGCCAACCTGGTTGCCGCTATGTTGAATGAAGGAACCAAAAACAAGACTCCGGAACAACTGGAAGATGCGATTGGGTTATTGGGCGCTTCAATCAGGGTAGGTGCTGACAATGAAGATATTACGATTGAAGTAGGATCTTCCGGATTTCGTAGTTCAGGCGGCATGCTTGCCCGAAATTTCGAGCAATCCATTGCACTTGTTCAAGAAATTTTGCTTGAGCCAAGGTGGGACAAGGAGCAATTCTCCATTGTCAAGAGGCGGATCATCAGTGGCTTAAGAAGAAATTCTGCCAGTCCGGAATACCTTGCCTCCAGCGCATTGAACAAACTCATCTTTGGAGACAACGTCCTGGCCATTGAGCCAACAGGGACAGAAAGTACTGTTGCTGCTATTACCCTGGATGACCTCAAGGATTATTATAGCAAATATATTTCCCCTTCTATCGCCAAAATGCTGGTTGTTGGAAATATCGACCAGGCTCGGGTGATGAAAGCTCTTTCCTCACTGAATGAAAAGTGGCCCGCCAAAACTGTTGAGATTCCCAAAATCAAGGTTCCGGCTGCTCCTGAAAAATCACAAATTTATTTTGTTGATGTCCCGGGTGCCAAACAGTCTGTAATTTCTATCGGAACTCCCTCTATACCACGTTCAAATCCTGATTTCTATGCAGCATATGTGGCAAACTACAAGCTTGGAGGTTCATTCAACGGTGTTTTGAACCTTATTCTCCGTGAAGAAAAAGGCTTTACTTACGGAGCAAGGTCGGGCTTTACAGGAAGCAATGATTATGGGCAGTTTGTGGCATCCTCAAAGGTTCGTACCAATTCTACCGTGGAGTCCGTAACCATTTTTAAAACTGAAATGGAGAAATACAGGAAGGCCAATTCACAGGATTATGTCGATTTTACCAAGTCATCCCTGCTAAAAGGAAATGCGTTGCGTTTCGAAACATTGAGCGGATTGATGGGTATGCTGAATACCATGACGGAGAACAACCTTCCAGCCGACTACATCAAGAAGGAAGAGGCTTATGTCAAGGGACTCACCGTTGAGCAGCAGCTGGATTATTCCAGGAAATATATTGATCCAGCCAGAATGTACTATGTAGTAGTAGGAGATGCCAAGACCCAGCTCGAACCTCTTGAAGCGGTAGGGCTCGGGAAACCGGTTCTCTACAAATAATTAAAAAAAAACCAGGGCGAAAGTCCTGGTTTTTTTGTGTCCTTTGTGTTTTCCTTTGTGACCTTTGTGGTAAAAAATTTATTGCTTTTTCACCACAAAGGTCTCAAAGTATCGCACGAAGGAACTCAAAGGCTGGAATTTGGTAAATTCAATCGTTATTTAAAGATTGCAGTAAACTTTTCGCCTGTAGATTTTATGTATCCCCTGAACATACCGGATGTATTGAACTCCATGGCTATGTTTCCCATTTTGTCAAGGCCGATTACGCCGCCTGTTCCGCCAAGTTGGGTCAGTTTCTCAATTTCTGCCTGGCAGGCTTTTTGAACATCTATGTGCATGTATTCCATCATGGCCGAAATATCCCTGGAAAAACCAAGACGGATATAGTATTCACCATGACCGGTGCAGGAGAATCCTCCGGTCAAGTTATTGGCATAGGTTCCGGCGCCGATGATGGGTGAGTCGCCGACCCTGCCATATTTCTTGTTGGTCATTCCTCCAGTGGATGTTCCGGCAGCGATGTTTCCGTAAGTGTCGAGCGCCACACATCCAACGGTGCCATGTTTGTCATTGATGCCTGCTTCGCGCTCCTTTTTAAGCAGTTCCTGCAATTGTTGTAATCTCTTGTCCGTATAAAAATAACTGTTGGGAACCTGTTTAAATCCCTGTTCAATAGCGAATTGTGATGCCCCACTCCCGGTAAGAAGAACATGCTCAGATTTTTCCATCACGGTTCTTGCCAGCCTGATCGGATTTTTGATGTCCTTGATTCCGGCAACTGCGCCGGCGCCCAGTGTTTTACCATCCATAACTGAGGCATCCAGTTCAACGGTCCCTTCATGGGTAAAAACAGCGCCTTTCCCGGCATTGAACAGGGGTGAGTCTTCCATTATCATGATGGTCTTCTCAACAGCATCCATGCTGGTTCCTCCGGCTGAAAGCACTGAATCACCAACCTGTAAAGCCTTGTTCAAAACTGTAAGATACTCTTTCTGCATAACCGGTGTCATCGATTTTTCGGACATCACTCCGGCTCCACCGTGCAAGACGAGGGCATATTTTTTTGGTGTTTGGGCAATGAGTAACGAAGAAACCAGCAGAAGATGGAAAATCGCAACAATTTTTTTCATGGCTTAAAATTTTTCTTTGGTATGATAATTGATATAAAATTAAGAATAAAAGGGAATTTGGATGATGAAAGTTGAATGTTGGTTATTAAACTGAAGACAATGAAAATTCCATATGTAATTTTGGTCCTGTTTTTTGTAGCGGTCGCATGTACCGATCAGGTTATGGTACCGCCGGTGGAGTATACTCCTGTTACTGACATTGGTAAATACAACATGAAAATTATACCGCAACCCCAGACTTCTGCAGATAACATCAAGCTTGTCATGTATGATGACTGCCAGTATAATTTATTGGATGGCGTCACCAGGGAAGGCAGTATGATCAGCATTGAGAAGCATTTCAACAGCATGATGAAATTGCCTTGCATGCTCAGGAACGATACCATTGTGATTGGTAAATTACCTGTCGGAATCTACACCATCAATTACAAACTCCTTGATCTGTCCACTTCGGTGACAAATCCCGTTTCTCTTGCCATTTCATTTAACCTTACTGTTTCCAAATAATTATTTGAAATATAATAACTTTATGAATCCAAAGGATTCACAAGTTTATAGAAATGTGGCTAAGTAATAATATTCGACCCCGCCGGGGTCGAACCTTTGTTTACGTGGATACTATGGAAATGAGACCTCACCGAGGTCTTAAATTTGATTTTGAATGAGTTCTCGAAATTCTACTAACCAAGTTTTACGACCAATCAAATGAAGAAAATTCTTCTCGCAACGATCTTTTCATGCCTTCTCGGCTGTTCTTTATTGGCTGTTCAGCCAAAGCGTCCTGTTGATGTCCATGGGGCTCTCAGGGTGAAAGGAAATCAAATGGTGGACCAATCAAGTCGTCCGCCTCAATTACGCGGAATATCGCTTTCCTGGAGCCTGTGGGATGGTAAAAAATACTACAACCCGGATGCCGTTGGCTGGCTTGTCAGGGATTTTAAGATTTCCCTTTTGCGCGCCTCCATGGGTGTTCAGCCTGAGGGGGGCTATCTGTCAAACAGGGATGAGCAGATGAAACTGATGGTCTCAGTAATTGACAAAGCCATTGGTGAAGGTATTTATGTGCTCATCGACTGGCATGACCACAATGCGGAACAACATCTGGAAGAATCAAAGGCATTTTTTTCGGTGATGGCCAAAAAGTACAGTGGTGTTCCCAACGTCATTTACGAGATATTCAATGAACCTGCGAAACAAAGTTGGGAAGTGGTAAAGAACTATTCTGTGGAAGTAATCAAAACCATCCGTCAGTATGATTCAAAGAATATCATTGTTATAGGAAGTCCCACCTGGGATCAGGATGTCAACGTTGCAGCAGCTGATCCGATCACAGGATTTGACAATTTGGTTTATTCCTTTCATTTTTATGCATCGGATCCCAACCACCAGGAAAAATTACGCGGCAAGGCTGAAACTGCCTTGAAATTGGGAATTCCACTTTTTGTCACTGAATGGGGCGTTGGCGAATCAAATGGCAACGGGGTATTCGATCATGCAAAAACGGCTGTCTGGATGGAATGGATGGAGCATAACAGGTTGAGTTGGGCCAACTGGAATGTTACGGATAAAAAGGAAACAACGGCTCTGCTTTTGCCGGGTGCCCCGGCAGAAGGTGGATGGTCTGCAGAGCAACTGACTGAATCCGGAAAATATGTAAGGGAACAGTTACTGAAATTGAACAAGTAATTTTTGCAGATGGATTTTTTTAACCGCTTTGAGTCCTTTGTGGTTTAGAATTCACTTTTACCACAAAGGTCACGAAGGTAAACACAAAGGACCCGAAGTAATATCAAAAAAAGACCGGTTGCTCCCATTAGGAACAACCGGTCTTTTAATTCATCAAAGTCAGATTAATTGTAGTGTGCCGGATTCTCATCCTGCCACTCGTTGATTCCGTCACGCAGCCTGTTGCGGAAGGTGAGGGTATCCGTACAATGGTAAGTGAAATTGGTTACAGGATCCGTATACTTGTATTTAAGGTAGATCTTCCTGTCTTGTAACAGTTTAGGCCTGTTAAAAACACATGTCCCATCCTGTGTAATTACATAGGTTGATCCTGGTGCACTGCTGACAGCGATGTCATTTCCATTAAGGGTAAGCAGCATTTCGTTTTTCCCAGTTACCTGATCCACAAATCCGGGAGCATACAACGAGTTTGGAGAGTTGGTCGTTAAAGTCCAAACCTTTGGTTCGGGCATTGGCACAACCGTATAATACCTGAAGGTTGTATCGCTTTTGGCAGGTCTGTTAACAATCGTAACGCCACCGTGCCAGTATTTGCCAAAAAGCATATTGTCATACCTTAATCCTATTACCGCATAGCGTTTTGGTTCAAGAATGGTATCAGCATCTGCTTTGGTAATCCGGAATGGCAGAACATAAGTGGCGAATTTGGTAGCAGGGTCGCCAAGAAAGGTTGCTGAGTCAGGTTTGATCACTACCGATCCCATGTGCTGCCCTGCCTTAATTACCATGGTGTTGCTGTTGCTAATGGTATAATAATTGGATGGCAGCTGAAGAAATGAGGTAACGGGAGCGACTGGATCCTTAATATATCCATTGGCAGCAGTCTTAAAGATCGCAAGAGTTGCAGCAGAAACCAGGGTTCCATCAAATGCAAAACTCACATTTCTATCCTTGGTATTTGAGATTACACCACCAAGTGTGACTCCAACCTCAATTTTCATGCCCTCTCCTACAACAAAGGTCCTGACATCAGTCTGGTAAGGGAAGTACACTCCTGAATAAGTGTAATCCGTGATATAATCCGGGTAGCATGAAACCAACGCTACCGAGATAACAATAAAAGCTAGGAACTTCTTCATAATTGTTTCATTTAAAAATTTAATTCCATGATTGCCATCCTTCATTCTGTACCAGTTTACTCATCCGCATAATTTCATTGAAAGGAATAGGATTGTATGGAGAAGGGAAGTTGCGTTTTTCAATCTCAAAATTGAGATCATAGGTAAATGTAGGTGTTGCAGAGGTCTTTGTGATATTTGCACCATGTACAGGCTGATTTATCACAGACTTCCAGGTTGCATCGGTGGTCCAGCGGCGCAGATCATAAAACCTTGTTCCTTCGAAACAGGTTTCAATCCTGCGTTCATTTCTGACCAATGCATCAAAGGAAGACTCTGTGGATTGGGAATCAAGATAAGGATCGGCGGCCGGCAGACCGTTGGTATTATCGTAGGTTTTCCTTACACGCAACATTTTTATCGCATCCTTGGGAGTCATACCATAAAGAGCAGTAGCTGGATTGTGTGTAACATGGTTGGCAGCTTCTGCAAATGCCAGAACCATGTGGGACCATCTGATGATGAATTTGGAGTGCGGAGCAGTAGCAGGGCTTGATGCCGTCGGATTCCATCCCATAAAGATAAACTTTTTGATGTGGTAATTCGTCTGGCTGTTGGTTGGCTTGGTTCCTGCCGCATCTGCACCAATATCCGTGGGAGTTAACCCGGTATTCCAGTTTCCGAATGTGTACATAACCGCACCTGTATTGTTCAGTTTGGCTTGTGCCTGGTTATGGAAAATGATGGAATAGAACCTCGGGTCCCTTCCGACATAAGGATTAGCCGGATTATAAAGGCTTAAAGGATCTGTAATGGGGTAACCGTTGGCCATTGGAAAGGAATTAACAAGTTCCTGGGTTGCACCCAACTCGCCATTTGAACTTCCTCCGAACCCACCCGGGTAGAACATTTTTTCCATGCTGGTATTTCCTGTATTGTAGCGGGTCGTCATCACAATTTCAGCCGAATTTGGATTTGTCCAGACCACTCCTGCAGTCGTGCTAAAACTGCTTGTGTTTCCGGGAACAACATCAACTGTCATCTTGAAATTCATGACCTTCATGGCATTGGAAGCTGCACTGTCCCAGCGCGCTGTAACATTGTTGGGATTAAACCTCGGGCTGGCCCAGGTAAGGTAAACCATGGCTTTCATCGCCCTGGATGAAATTCCATCAAAACGTCCCCAGTATTTTCCTCCTGCATAAACCCTGTCGGCAACAACCGGGACCAAATAATCCCTGTGTGCAATGGGGAGGTATTTATAGGCTGAATCACAATCGCTAACAATTTGAGCGACACATTCGTCATAAGTATTCCTTGGTAAATCAACAACATCGTTGGTGCCATACACATCTTTGATAATCGGGAATCCTAACATTTGTCCGTTTACCCCTTTCCCTCCGAACTTTTGGAGAAGGTCCAGCTCAAACCAGGCCCGAAGTGCAAATGCTTCACCTTGCAACCTGTTTCTGACCATATCGTTCCATTTGGCGTTGAATACAAATTTGGTATTGTATCCGCGTCTGTCCTTCAGAAACATGTTACAATTCCTGATGGCCTTGTAATTACGGTCCCAGTAAGTCTGGAATGGATCGAGACTCGTAGGCATTGCATTCTGGGCATATCTTCTGAGGACATGCGTAGAGTTGGTTAGAACTGCATCATCGGTGGCTCCGTCAAGATAGGCGCCTTCATTGTCATTGTAGTTTCTGACGTTTGAGTTTACCTGGTCATAACACCATCCAACGAGTCCCTGCACCAACAGCTCATTCGACCAGAGTAGTTCGTCATCATAGTTCCCATTGGGGTAGGGAGTCAGGTAATTCTGACATGAAGCCAGTAAGACCACAAATAGACTAAGTTTTATAATTTTCTTCATAGTTTTCATAAATTAGAAATTGAATTTTACTCCTGCTGTGAAGGTTCTGAATAACGGATACACTGTTACTCCCGAATTGATTGATTCAGGATCAACATCTTTTATTTTGGAAACAGTTAAAAGATTTGCTCCCCTGACATAGACCTTAATTCCACTGCTACCCATAAACTGAAGCATTTTTGCCGGTATGGTGTAGGAAAACTCCACATTCTGGATTTTGAAATAATCTCCTTTTTCAAGCCAGAAATTAGAGGTAACGAAGTTGTTGTTAACCTTGTAGTAAGTAAGTCTTGGATAAGCTCCACCGGCGTTTTTAAGTACAAAGTTTGAATAGTTGTAGTCACCCCAGCCGTTCCAGAAATAGGGATTGGTAAGCGCAATGTCATAAAATGCCCTGCCGTTTCCAAGGATGAACAGTTCAAAGCCTTTGTACTTTAAAGTAACATTGACAGCATAATATAACCGCGGTGATGAATTACCGATCATGCTCTGGTCATTGTCATCAACTACACCGTCCCCGTTTTTGTCAGCATACTTGAGGTCGCCGGCACTCAGTACATTATCATAAATCTGGGGAACCTGACTGGTTTCTGCATTGGTCTGGAATTTACCGATGTAAGTTTGCCCGAATATCGCGTCAGTTGGTTTGCCGGTTCTGTTCTGATAATCGTACCTGTAATTCGGCTGATCGTACACATTCCTGATCCCTTTGGTTGCTGTGACATTTCCTCCTACAGAAAATTTTAGCTTGTCAATCTTATCCGAATACATAAGATCGGCCGTAATTGAATTGTAGGTGCTCTTGGCATAGTTTTGATATGGCCTGCCACCTGATAGACCTGCGGCGTACGGAATCACATTGCTGAGCTGAGCAACAACTCCATCATTGATCCAATGCCAGTAAGTTACACCCAATGATAGTTTATGGTCAAACATAAGGGCATCAAAGCCGGCGTTAAATTCAACTCTTTTTTCCCAGGTCAAATCTTCATTTCCGATTCTTTGAAGAGAAGTTCTCCGTACACTGGCATCCGTTGTAGATCCAAACCACTGGCTGGAAGAATAGGGGCCGAAGGCACTTCCACTGGCATCCTGAGCCATACGCGTCTCGTCATAATGGGGGAAGAGGAAGGTTTCGTTGCCGATAGATCCATATTGAGCGCGGACTTTAAGGAAATTAATAAATCCCTTTTTCGACATGAAATCCTCATCAGATACAATCCAGTTTGCCCCAATCGATGGAAACAAGCCAAATCGTTTATTCTTGGCGAAGCTGGACGATCCGGAATAATTCAATACTGCCTGTACAGAATATTTATCCTTGAAGGAATAGGATGTGGACGAGACGGCGGTTAATTGTCTGAAAGGCTCTTCAACACCGTCGATAAAGGTTTTGGCAAGATAACCTGTCAGCACTGACTGGATATCATGTACTCCGAAAGTTCTGTCATAACTGAGGGCCTCATAAACTGAATAACGCTGGTAAAAGTAGTCCATGAGTTTGTTATTGCCTGACATCTGCGACAGGGTATGTGAGGAGGACCTTATGATTGTATCTTGCCCGGTTTTTGCTGAAATGGAGGGTACATAGGCAATATAGTCGTTATTCTTTCCAATCCTGACCATATTATGTACATTGATGCCAAGGTAAGTACTTGACTTCAGTCCCTTGATTAAACCGCCCATGTCATAATTCAGTGCAGCATTAACCACACCGGTGCGTCCTCTGTCGGTATAATACCCCTGACCAACGAGGTTACCAATTGGATTGCCCATCGGGTATCCGCTTGCAGTGCCGTATGGGTTGCCACTTGCATAAGTTATAAATGAGTTGTTGATGCCATAATAGGGCACTTTCTCGACAGTCTGAGTAGCTGCATAAACCGGGTTCGCAATGGGTGGCATCAGATTCATGTCACTCAGAACAGATGGCAGTTCTATCAAACTCAGGGTATTATTCGCCGTACCCTCATCCGTATAGTTTGAGTAGAAGCCATAATTTGGTGAACGTCTGAAGGTTTGGTTGCCATAAAAGCTGAATTTCACATTAAATTCGTCGTTGATTTTCACCGTTGCATTCTGTCGTGCGGTAATGCTTGTAAAGTCAGCATCAGCACCCATATTATAGATATCACCTTCCCTTGCAACCCCAAGATAGGAGAAATATTGTACGATATCATTACCGCCGGATGCTGAAAGATTCACCTTGGTCATTGGTTTGGTGTTTTTAAGCATCATATCCCTGTAGTTGACATTGGGATAACGGAGGCTGTTTGGATCGTTTTTTCCATACTCAGCTATTGCCGCCGGAGTGTATAGCGCATTGACGCTGCTGTTGGTCCTGGCCTGGTTATTCAGATTGGCATAATCAACTCCCGAAGTCCATCCCGGCATCCTGTCGATTGAACTTATGCCACTTTCGACATCAACGGCAAGCATCTTTTCGTTTTTTACACCATGTTTGGTATTGATCATGAGGGCACCGCCATTAGCCTGGGGTCCGAACATAGCCGTTGACAATATACCTTTCACCCATGTGGCTGATTCAATTTCAGCTGGATTGATAGGCGCCTCCTGGAGATCTACGGGCATTCCGTCTAAAATGATCATCGGGATATTGCTGAATTTATCCGTTGATCCGAAACTGTTGCTCAAGCCGGTATAGTTCTGTAATCCTTCCAGTGAACTCAAACCAGGTGAACCATCCTGTTCGCGAATATCAAACCCTGAAGTCATTCCTGTGAAGGAATTCCGGATATCAACTGATGGATATCTTTCAAATGCGGATCCGGGAACTACAATTTCGGGGCCTGTTAGCCTTCGTTGCTTCAGTGAAGTAAACGGTAATTGTACCAGGTCTCCCGAAGTCATTTGATACTTAGACTTTGAAAGTTTAACCGTACTGCTGGTAACAAGGACTCGCGCTATATTGACGGATGGTTCATAGGGAGGTATGCTCACGGTAACTGCGTCTTCAGGGTATGCTTTAAATTTAACTGACCCGTTAGCATCTGTTTCCGTATGAATGATCCCTTCTCCAACAACGACACTTGCATTTTGAATTGGAGAATTTGCATCATCGACAACTTTAATGGTTATGTCGATTAATTGCCTGATTTTCTTCGCTTTCTGAGGTCCCTGTGATTGTGCAGTAACCGTAAACATCAGGCAGAGCAGCAATAATCCGGCAGCTATTATTTTCTGATAGAATATATTAAGTAATCTCATATACTTTATTTTTTAAAGGTAAGGTTACCAAACAGGGTTGGGAACAAAATTTTTCATCTTCAATGCATCCGAATTGTTGAAGGGCAGGTAATACATCTGCGGCTTCCAGACAGGCTGCCTGTCTGCTGACAATGGAGCACGTACATATTTAAACCCTGTCGGGTAAGTTGGACTGACAGTCACCTTTTCAGCAATCATTCCAATGAGCGTACTTGACTGAGATGCAGGTAAATCCATCCAGCGAATCAGGTCATTGTAATAATGTCCCTCAAAAGAGAGTTCGATGTTGCGCTCATTTTTAATCCTGGGTCTGAAGAGATCCGTACCTCCCGTAAAGACGCTGGAAACATTGGGCATTCCCGCCCTTGCTCTGACAGCATTGATAGCATCCACAGCAGTGAGGGTTGCATTGGGCGCTTTACCATTGGGTCCATAGGCTTCATTGGCACATTCCGCATAATTCAGGTAACATTCAGCCAGCCTGCAAAGGGGATCTGCAAAAATGGAGGAAACCTGATTTTTCGTACTGTTGTTCCACCAGACTTTCCTCAGATAGTAACCCGTTTTGGTTATCCCCAGGTAGCTTTGGTTCAGCAACTCTCCGTAGGTGGTTCCCTGGAACCAGATCTGGGCCTTGCCACTGGTCCAGCCTATGCAGGAGGACTGATTGGTAATAATATCCATATCCAGCCTTGGGTCCCTGTTGGTAAAAGGGTCCTGCTCATTGTAGTGTCCTGAGCTGGTTGCATTATTCCTGTCGGTTAAAGTATTCAATGGTTCTCCCCATTTTGTCTCATACTTATCTACCCAATTCTGGGTTGGGCATACTCCTGAATTTGAACCTGTGCTTGCACCGAAAACACCATTGTAAAAAGTCTGTCCGGTACCACGGTTTGTATTTTGGGTGGTGGATGGGAAAGTCCCGTTCCATGAGAGCAGGCCTTCTGAATAAGACCAGAGATCTTCATCCGTAACGTCAGCTCCGTAGTAATTTTGGTAGCGGTTTGCAATGGTCAGAAGATACAGCCCGTTGTCCTGTGCCAATTTAAGGGCAGCCCAGGAAGCATCGGCTGCATCCTGCCAGTCCTTAATGCCATTTTTGTTGTTCAGCGGGCTTGCTCCAAACATCAAAGCCTTGGCTTTCCACGCTAGGGCAACCATGCCATTTGGCCTGTACATTTCGTTGGCAGCATAGTTAAGGTGGTTGGGAACTCCAAGAGGAGGATCCCTTCTAATTTTTTCTGCCTTTGCAAAAAAGACGTAAGCTGAATCAAAGTCGGCAGCAATCTTTGTGCAGGTTTCATGTTTCGTAAGTCTTGGTATGTCCCATTGATCATCCGGTCCGAGAACTTTGGTGATATACGGCATTGGCCCCCAGAATTGGAACAGCGCAAAATGGCTCAGCGCCCTGACAAAATA
>CAIUUO010000230.1 GCA_903902325.1 uncultured Bacteroidia bacterium | reverse complement strand
CTTTATATCGAAACAGAAAATAGCAGAATTCTTTTTGATACCGGACAAAGTGGATTGTTCCTTCAAAATGCCAAAAAAATGGGAATTGTGATGGAAGATATAGATTCCCTTGTACTTTCACATGGTCATTATGACCATACCGGAGGTTTATATCCATTCCTTGAACAAAACAAAAAAGCCAAAGTCTACGCCAAAAGGGAAATTTTCACACCTAAATACAGAAGCAATAACCGATTTATTGGAACACTATCTCAAAATGAATCACTTATGGATAGGCTCCAATTTGTTGACGAAATAACGGAAATAGCTCGGAATGTTTTTATCATGCCTGATATACCTGTGACCAATCCTGATGACACCCATTTTACAGGTTTGTACAAAATCTCAAACAACGAAGTCATTATGGATGATTTTGAGGATGAACTGTTTTTGGCAATCCGGGGAAATAATGCAATTAATATCCTGACTGCCTGTTCACATCGGGGAATAACCAATATCTGCACAATTGCAACTGAACATTTTAAATTACCAGTAGGCTTAATACTTGGCGGATTTCATCTGAGAAATTCTACAGTGGATCAATTTGATCAAACCATTCAATTTTTCAGCGACTTAAACCCAAGGTCAATTGGAGTGTGCCATTGTACGGGTGTGGAAAAATATGCAGAGATGCAAAAAAAATGTGACACTCTAATTTTTTATAACTATACGGGAAATGAAATAACCCTGGATTAATAACTAAATAATTATACTGCATAATTTATTCAGGCATTAAATAATTATAACCCGATTTCAATGGTTGCCATTTTATTCTTCTTTCTCCCTTAGTTTGTCTCAGGTATCTCTATATGTTTCCCTATTTCCGAGCCAATATCTCAACTCGTCAATTCGTCCCCTCGTCAGCTCCCTATCCTCCTGATCCTTTTTTTCTCTTCACGTGCTATCACGATCGGGATTTTCTCCTCAATGACGTTGCTGGTATCCAATCCGTAAGCCTTGACGTCGTTGATGCCCAATCCCCTGATCAGGTTGTGCATTCCCATGGTAAACCGCTTCAGAGGTGGCAATTTGTAGTCGTTGATCAATACCCTGTCGAGGTTAACAAACAGGAAGTCGGCAGGGATGGAATGTCTCTTCAGCGATTTGTAATGGCTGACCATGCTGATCTCGTGGGTCTTCTCCAGATCTTCAAGCACCTGCTTGAAATAGACATTGATGCGTCGCTCCACCTTGAATCCCAGGTGGAATTCAACCTTGATGACGACACCGGGTACGATATGGTGCACGGAGTACTCAAAGGTATCGGGTGTATCGAGGCTATCGATGTGCAGGAACCAATAGGTATTGGCCCTTTTCGGATGCTTGTTGAAGATGGAGTACATGATCTTGGACTCGATCTGATCAATTTTGTTGGCCTTCGTGATATAGACCAGGTTTGTCGCGATTTTAGGCACGTTATAGTCCATGCTCAGTTCGTGAATCACTTCCGTCTCCTTTTTCAAACTGGTGAAGGTGATGAACTTGTTCTTGATCTTGCGGCCGAAATACCAACTGTACATCACAATAGCAAAAAAGGAGGCCAGCATGATCGTCAACCAGCCACCGTCCATAAACTTGTGGAGGTTGGCATACAGGAAAGTGCCTTCAATCGTGAGGAAAAGTACGAGCAGCGAAAGGCGGAAGACAATGTTCAGCTTCCTCTTGGCCAGATAGACCTGCAAAAGCAGGGTCGTCATGATCATGGTGATGGTAATGGAAAGGCCGTATGCCGCTTCCATGTTGGATGACTTGGCAAAATAAATGACCACAAACGAACAGGCAATCCACAGCAACCAGTTGACGAAAGGGATATAAACCTGTCCCTTCACAGAAGTAGGATAAAGAACTTTGATCCGCGGCCACATGTTGAGCGTAATCGCCTCACTTATAAGCGTATATGAACCACTAATCAAGGCCTGACTCGCAATAATGGCAGCAGCGGTGGAAATGATAATTCCGGGAATCAAAAACCAGGGCGGCATAATGGAATAGAAAACATTCACATTCTTGGCATCCGCCAGGTGATTTAACAACCATGCTCCCTGGCCAAAGTAATTGAGCAACAGGGAAACTTTAACAAAAACCCATGAAATCCGAATATTTTTTATTCCGCAGTGACCTAGATCGGAATAAAGGGCTTCAGCACCCGTAGTGCAAAGAAAGACTGCACCCAAAAGAATGATCGCATCGGGATAGGAGCTTAGAAATTTATAGGCATAATAGGGATTCATCGCATTCAACACGCCTGCACCGTGTGTAAGCTGACTAATTCCCAGCACTGCAAGCAATACGAACCAAATGAACATGACTGGACCGAAAATACTGCCAATCAATCCCGATCCGAACTGCTGGAAGAAGAAGAGCAACAGGAAGATCGTCAACACGATGGGTACTACCGGAATGTTTGTATATAAAATGTTCAATCCTTCCACCGCCGAAGTTACTGTAATGGCAGGGGTAATTACACCGTCGGCCAGCAACGCGCTGCCACCCACCATGGTAATGATGGCAATCAGATTTGTCTTCCTTCTGACGAGCGCGAAAAGTGCGAAAATCCCACCTTCCCCATGGTTGTCTGCCTGGAGGGTGATAACAACATATTTAAATGTGGTTTGGAGCGTCAATGTCCAGAAAATACAGGACAGCGCCCCATAGATCAGCCAGTCATTGACGACAATGCCACCTTTCATAATGGCATTCATCACGTACAATGGGCTTGTACCTATATCTCCGTAAACAATACCAAGTGTGATTATCAGTCCGGCTAGCGTGACTTTTTTAATACCGGTATGAGTGTTTTCCATTCACCTATAACTTGTTACAAACCATTAATTTCAAATGAGCGTTCAAAAATAATCCAAATGCACGAAAATTATCCCGAACATATGAAAATAAAACAATTAGTTAAAATTCGACAATTTGATAATTCGACGATTCGACAATTTGATAATTCGACGATTCGGTAATTCGACAATTTTAGTCTGTTGAAAATTAACTGACAAAGAAACAGTAGCTAAGTCAATAATAGCACAAAAATTAAAAAATTCACTCCATAATCCGACAACATAAGCAAATCAGCAAATCAACTAATCAACACATTGTAGAATTGTCGAATTAGCTCATTGCCGAATTTTTTGCATGGTCGAATCGTCGAATTGTCACATTGTCAAATTATCCTCAGCCCCTTTTCTTCCAGCAAAATCCTTCTTTGCCTGTACAAGGCGCCGATCGCTTTTTTGAATACCTTCTTGCTGATGGTAAAATGGTCAAAAATAAGCGCTGCATCGCTTTTGTCCGTAAACGGAAGAAATCCGCCGGCCTCTTTGAGTCTGTCGAGTATCATTTGGGAAATTCCATCCACCTGTTCGTAGCCAGGACGATAGAGGGAAAGATCGATCTTTTTGTCGTCCCTCACTTTCTTGATAAAAGCCTTTATTTGCTGACCCTTGTTCAAAGGCGCCGGCAACTCATCATGGTAAAGTATTCCCCTGTGTGTATGATTGATGATGGCATTGTAACCCAGTTCACTTTCACTTTCGATGATCAGAGAAACTTCCTCCCCGACTTTGTATTCCGGGATCACGTTGTCGAGGAATTTCTCCAGTTTGGCAGAGGCAGCAATCCGTTTTGAATCCGGATCGAGGTAAACATAGACCAGGTAGGACCTTCCGGCAACCATGTCCATTTTTTGCTCTCGAAACGGTACCAGGAGTTCTTTCATCAGTCCCCAGTCGAGGAAAGCGCCCACATTGTTGACTGCGTTCACCCTCAGCATAGCAAACTCCCCTACCTGGGCATACGGTTTTTCGGTAGTGGCAATGATCCTGTCTTCCGAATCCAGGTAAATAAAGACTTCGAGATCTTCACCTACATCACATACTTCAGGGACATATCTGGCAGGGAGGAGAATCTCTCCCATCTCCGCCCCATCCAGGTAGACTCCGAAATCTACATATTTCACCACCTTCAGGGTGTTGTACCTTCCCGGTAAAATCATCGTAATTTATTTTTATCTGTTCAGTATCCGCTCCGACCAGGCTCTTCCGGCATGGAATGCCCTCAAATTCATTGCGATCATTTCCTCTCCCTTTTTGGCGAAAATTTCACGGATGCCCTGCTCCAGACTTTCCAGCGGAAGGTCGATGAAAGGAGAAGCAGCGCCCAGCATCACCATGTTGGACGATTTAACGTTTCCCACATTTTTGGCCACGCTTTCAGCATCAATAGCCACAACCCGCGGCAAGTTACGGATAGTTTTCAGTATTTCTTCCTCATTCGGATAATCGGGAATATTGACAAAGGGAGTTGTATTGGTAATGACATACCCATCAGGAGAAAGGAATGAGAGATAGCGCAGGGACTCCAGCGGTTCAACGGAGAGAATTAGCTGTGCCTCGCCGGATGGTATCAGGTCCGAAAAGATGGGCTTGTCGGATAACCGGAGATACGACTGCACGGCTCCTCCCCGCTGGCTCATCCCATGTGTTTCGGCCTGTTTCAGGTAAAGATTGTTTTCAACCGCGGCAAACCCCAATACGGTTGCAATGGATAATATACCTTGTCCGCCAACTCCTGCCAATACGATGTCACACTTCATATTATAATAATTTTTGGTTATCCGCCTGACGGCGAATTGCTTAATATTTTTCTTTGCGTGTTCCTTTGCGCTTCTTTGCGCACTTTGCGTGAACTTTTGTTTCTCGCAAAGACCGCAAAGCTAAAATCGCAAAGTTCGCAAAGGGCATTTCTCCGTTTCTCAGGTTCTCTGTTTCTCAGTTTCAATACTATTCCTCGCCAGGTTTCCCCTTCGGCTACGCTCAGGGTCCGGCTTTTTGTTTTATTTTATTCACGGTAGTCACTTCGGCTCCGCTCAGTGACCATCTTCATTTTCACATTGGCACATTGGCACATTGTCGAATCGCCGAATTTCCACATTATCAACTCCTCTTCCTCCTGGCTTGTTTCTGAATGCATTCCCTTCTCGGGATGATGACCGAAACGCCATCGTAGGCAATTTCCTTCCGGAGAAGGCTTACCAGCAGTTCGTGGTTTTTCGGCAAGGATTCCAGCACGTGGATATGATCCGGAGAAACGCCCACACCTTCACAGATAGATTCGAGTCTTCCCACAGCCGAAGAATCCTGACCTCCCGTCATGGAGATCGATTCGTTGTCGCCGATGATCAGTACGATGTTCGATTTTTCATTCACCGCGTCAAGCAGTCCGGTGATCCCTGAATGGGTGAACGTCGAATCGCCAACAACCGCAATCGAAGGGAAAAGTCCGGCGTCGGCCGCACCTTTTGCCATGGTGACAGAGGCTCCCATGTCGACGCAGCTATAGATCGAATTGTAGGGTGGCAATGCACCAAGGGTATAACATCCAATGTCGGAAAAGACCTTCCCTTTACCGTATTCCTCCATCACCTCGTTCAGGGCACGGTAGGTATCATGGTGTCCGCATCCCTTGCAGAGTGCGGGCGGTCTGTTTACGAGTATTTCGGCTGCTGGTTGTGGCAACTGTTTTTCAATTTTCAAGGCAGCCGCCACCAGGTCAGGATTCAGTTCTCCGGCCCTTGGCAGGTAACCGTCCAGCCGGCCATGGATTTTTTTTCCTCGTCCGAAGAAACCCTTCAGTTGCTCTTCCACGAGCGGATATCCCTCTTCCAGAACAAGAATCTCATCGACCTGAGATTCGAGCCTGAACAGAAGCTTTTCCGGCAATGGATATTGTGAGATCTTGACCACCGGGTAGGGTGAAATCCCCGGATAATTTTCCCTGAAATAGTTGAACGCGATCCCGCAGCAAACTATGCCGAGGCTCCTGTCTTCACCTTCCTCAAAACAGTTGAATGGTGATTCCTCCGCAAGTTTTGCGAAGCGTTCCTGCAGACCGAGCAGGAGATTGTATCTTTTTCTCGCATTATGCGGCAGGAGTACAAACTGCATCGGATCTTTCGGCAGGGATATTTTGTTTTCTTCCTTTGCTGTTTCAATCAGCCTGACACCCGAACGGGAGTGAGCAAGTCGGGTTGTGATGCGGATCATCACAGGAACACCGGTCTTTTCCGATAGCTCCAGTCCGGCAATTGCCATGTCGTAAGCCTCCTGCTGATCGGTAGGTTCCAGAACGGGTACCATAGCGAACTTGCCGTAATACCTCGAATCCTGTTCATTCTGGGAGGAGTGCATGGATGGATCGTCGGCTACCGCGATGATCATTCCTCCGTTGATGCCTGTTACAGCAATATTCATAAAAACATCCGCAGCCACATTCAACCCGACATGCTTCATGCAGACGAGTGTACGCTTTCCGGCATAGGACATCCCAAGGGCAGCCTCCATCGCGGTCTTCTCATTGGCCGACCATTGGCGGTGGATGTTTCGAGCAATGGCCACATCGTTCTCCTGGATGTATTCCGTAATTTCAGTGGAAGGCGTTCCAGGATAGGCATAAACGCCTGAAATTCCGGCGTCGATGGCGCCTTGCCCGATCGCTTCAACACCCAATAAAAGTTTCTTATGCATTTTAAATAATTCTCCTTACCAAGTTTAAGTATTTCAGAACCCAAATCCCAGTGTAATTTTTAAGGCAAAAGGATAAAGGCAAAAGGCAAAAGTAACGCTCCGATCGGGATTTCCATATGTCTTTTATCATGTTGTATTCCACACGTTTTCTGCTGAAAAATTCCTCAATATTGCGTTGAAACACCGAGGTCGTATTCACCTTTCACCAGCTCACCAAGTCTACCCCTCTTTTCGTCTCCATTTCCCCGTTTCGTTTCTTCTTTCGTCCGCTCGTCCTAGTCGTCCAAGTCCCACCATCATTTATTCTCCCTAAACGCCCAATAATTTCCGCGGCTTTGCTCTTTTTCCTGCAAATCGTTTTGCTGCTGCATCCAGTTTTTAGCCAGAATTCTCATTCGAGCGTCAGCGTGTTCGAAAAACATAATATAAGCCTCACAAAATCGGGGAAGCCTTTGATCCATGGGGTCTTTGACCCTGTCTTTCGTACATCCGCCATAACATTTGGTGAGCCATGGACAGAATTTACACTTTCGCGGAAGCAATGTCTTGGCCTTGCCAAAATCATCCTGCTTTTTGGTATTCAGCATGTTGATGATCTTGTCGTTGCGGAGGTTTCCCAATCGGTGGCGGGGCTCCACGAAAAAGTCACAGGAGTAAATATTGCCATTGTGCTCAACGACTACATAGGGTCCGCACTCTTTCATCATGGTACATTCCGGGGACTCCAGCCCGACGTAAGAATGGAACACGGATTCGAAATGTCTGACGGATGTTGTGGGTACTCCGTTGACAAAATCTGCCATCCAAAGGTCAAACAACTTGACAAGGAAATTTCCGTATTTTTGCGCAGTGAGAGAAAAATGGGCCGCTTTGGAAGGATCTTCGGGATCAGGTTCTACGATTGGGATAAACTGCATCCACGTCAGTCCCAGGTTTTTGTAGTAATTGTATAATTCCTCCGGATAATCGGCAGAATAGTCTGTGATACAGCACATGGCATTCACTGCAACGCCCTCTTCAAGGAGCATTTTTGCCTTTTCTTCCACCACACTCCAGGTTTTCTGAAGGCCCTTGTTGACCCGGTACTTGTCATGGATGTGTTCCGGGCCATCCAGCGACAATCCTATCAGCCAGTCATATTTTTTGAAAAATGCGGCCCACTCGCGATCCAGAAGCGTTCCATTGGTTTGGAAACCATTGCCAACTGTCTTGCCGTGACCGTATTTGGTTTCCAGTTCGACAGCCTTTTTGTAAAAATCTAGTCCCATCAGCGCGGGTTCACCACCCTGCCAGGCAAGAGAGACATTGCTGCCCGATTGCTGCATCACCTGACGAATCATCTCTTCCTGGATTTCAGGACTCATCCTGTGATTCTTGGTCTCCGGGAAAAGTGCCTCTTTCTCAAGGTAAAAGCAATATGTACACTGAAGATTGCAATCCGGTCCGGCCGGTTTGATCAGTACGGAATTAAGTGGTCTTTGCTTTTGTGCCATATTAGAATAAATAGAATGGCGAAAATAATCAAATTTGATCACTCTATCCGATAATCGTGCCGGAACCACTTCGCAAAAGAACAATATTTTGAATACTTTTATAGGAAAGTTTGACCAACCAGATTATGGCTTTCCGTCGCTTCCTGTTTTTATTTATAGTCCTTGGTTATTGTCTCTGTCCGGTTTTCGGACAAGAACTCACAGTGCCAATTACAGGCAGGATTGTTGGACCCAACCAACAACCTATTCAGGGAGTCAATATCCAGGTAAAAAACAGTCAGACTGGCACTTATAGCGATCAGAAAGGACGGTTTAGACTGAGACTCAAAAGCAGTGAAAACCTGGTGCTCATATTCAGCATGCTCAATTACGAAAAGTACGAACTTTCTGTGTCGCCCAATCAGAAAGGCGAAATCATCCAGGTTATGAAGCCGGTGACCTTTAGTCTGCCGATGGTTGAAATCACCGAACAGCGAAAGACAAAGCAGGGAACCGTTAATATTGATCCGCTTCTTGCCAGGAATCTCGCCAATACAGGCAGTGGATCCGTGGAACAATTAGTTAAAACCATGCCCGGAGTAAGCAGCCACAGCGAGTTGAGTCCCCAGTATAATGTGAGGGGCGGGAACTATGACGAAAACCTCCTTTACGTGAACGGAATTGAGATTTTCAGGCCTTTTCTCGTAAAAACAGGCGAACAGGAAGGGCTTAGCTTTCTCAATCCGGATCTGGTCTCCGCAATAAGGTTTTCCCCGGGTGGATTTGAAAGTTCCTATGGCGATAAAATGTCGTCGGTACTCGACATAGACTATAAGGTCCCCGAAAATACTATAGGAACTGCAGAACTGGGGGCACTCGGAGCCTCCGCGCATCTGGAAGGAAGGGCGCTCAAGGATAAGTTTTCGTACCTCGCTGGAATCCGATACCGCAACAACAGATATCTGCTTGGCACACTCGACCAAAAAGGACATTATGACCCCTCATTCTTTGATTTTCAGACGCTTCTTGGCTATGATTTCTCCCCAAGATTTTCAATTAACTTACTTGCAAACGTATCCAGCAACAATTACAATTTTACGCCCGAAACCAGAGAGACAAGATTCGGTACCTTAAGTCAGTCGTACGTGCTTAAAATATACTTCAACGGTAACGAGAAAGATCTGTTTACGAACCATTTTGCGGCCTTGACAGCCAATTACCACCCCTCAAAAGAATTGAACCTGCAACTGACAGCCAGTACTTTTTACTCGGACGAAAAAATAAGGTACGACATCCTGGGACAGTATTCCCTGAACGAAGTCAACTCCGGTTCCAACTCTGAAGCCACATTCGACAGCACAATGGTATTGGGATTAGGCTCTACGTTGGTACATGCCGCCGACTTCCTGCAGGCAGCCATTGTCAACCTTGAACACCGCGGGAGATATAATGCCGGCAATCACAGGATTCAATGGGGGGCCAAAATACAGTTGGAGCGTATCCACGACCAGGTAAGCGAATGGGAAATGAGGGATTCTGCCGGTTATTCGCTGCCGAACGGCGATCAGAAACTGCTGCTTAACAAGAGCATCAAAGCCGATAATCAGCTGAACAGTATCCGACTGAGTCTTTTCTTACAGGACAATTACACACTCTCCTTCGGGGATTCAAGATTGTCTTTCAATTATGGTGGCAGACTGCAATACTGGAACTTTAACCATCAAACTATTTTTAGTCCGCGGATTTCGGTCGTCTATCTTCCCGGCAGGTTAAAACCCTTCCAGTTCCATGCAGCATGGGGCGTTTACCAGCAAATGCCATTCTTCAACGAACTGAAAAATATGGAGGCCCAGATCATACCAACGGTCCGGGCCCAGAAATCGACACATTATGTTGCGGGAATGGAGTATCCGTTCATGTGGGGAAACAGCCCTTTCAAATTTACATCCGAAATATGGTACAAGAAACTGAATCATCTGATTCCCTACAAGGTTAGTAACCTCGATTTGCAATATCTGCCTGAGCAGCAATCTACCGGATATGCAGAGGGAATGGAGATGAAGATCATCGGAGAACCAATTCCGGGGGCAACTTCCTGGGCCTCCCTCACCCTGATGAAAACAGAAGAAGACATACAGGGCGACAGTTACACCAAAGCCGGTACCAACGGACAGCCCAGCCAGATCATCTATCCTGGATATCTGCCTCGCCCCACTGATCAACGTATCTTTTTCTCTCTCTTTTTCCAGGATTACCTACCCAATAACCCTACTGTGAAGATGAACCTCACCCTTCTGCTGGGAAGCAAACTGCCTTTCGGTCCGCCAACCGAAAACCGATATCAGGATAATTTTCGCATGCCTGCCTACAGACGTGTAGACCTGGGTTTTTCCAAAACACTGCTGGATCCTGACATCGCGAAAAGAAAGGGTTTGGCCAGAGGGCTGAAAGAGGCCTGGCTGACTTTCGAAATATTCAACCTTTTTGATCTGAACAATACCATCTCCTACTACTGGATATCAGACTATCAGAACAACATGTATGCTGTGCCCAATTACCTGACGGGCAGAAGGCTCAATCTGAAGATGGCGGTAAGTTTCTGAATTGCAAGCCACTGAACCCTCCAAACTTTGCGTTACTCAGCGCTTCTTTGCGATCTTGGCGTGAACCTTTTAAAAGTTTTTCACGCAAAGATCGCAAAGGGCAAAGACCTAAAGACCGCCAAGCTGTTCCAGCAATATCCATGTCCCATGCTCCATGCCCCTTTTCATCAACGGGCGCGAAGCGTAAAACAAACATTTCCATTGAGACAAAAGGCTGTCTGAGCGAAGCCGAAGGCGGAGCGAGTTCCTTTTGTCAGGTCTTTTTTGGTTACTTTTTGTGACGACAAAAAGTGACAAGAAAGAAAAAATCGGGAGATCCTGCCAAAAGCAATTAAATTGGACAAATCGAGAGGTGGCCACCTTCCCCCGCAAACAATATCCCATTCCGTCCGATCACGGCATGCCAGGCGCCATCTGCATTCGCGCGCAGACGGCGGGCATCCCTGCATTCATCCAACCCCCGGTTAAAACCGGGGGGCTACCATATCGGTCGCCGCTATGCGGCTAAATCCCGGAGTCGCCGAATTTCCACATTACCCAATTTTCACATTGACTCAACGGCGATTCGGAAATCGCCGCACCCGCGCGCTCCATTCCCCATGCATTTTCCCCACAAAAGTCATTGATTCTTTGCTTAAATAACCTTAGTTTCGTCCATTACCACAAAATTCAGATAAATCATGAAAACACAGGAATACATCGATAGGGAAGATTTGTACGGAGCCCATAACTACCACCCGCTGCCCGTGGTGCTCGAAAGAGGCGAAGGCGTTTTTGTATGGGATGTGGAAGGCAAGAGGTACTATGACTTTCTGGCCTCCTACTCTGCTGTCAACCAGGGACACTGCCACCCGAAAATCGTTCAGGCGCTGGTCGAACAGGCCGGTAAACTGGCCCTGACCTCCCGTGCCTTTTACAACAACGTACTGGGCGAATGGGAAGAATACATGACCAAACTCTTTGGATACGACAAGATCCTGCCCATGAATTCCGGCGCCGAAGGCGATGAAACAGCCCTCAAGCTGATCCGCAAATGGGCCTACAAGGTGAAGGGCGTTCCCGAAAACCAGGCCCGTATCATCGTTTGCGACGGCAATTTCCACGGTCGCACCATCACCATCATCTCGATGTCATCTGATCCGGATTCGTATGGCGACTACGGTCCGTTCACCCCCGGATTCGTGAAGGTGCCCTACAACGACCTGAAGGCACTTGAAAAAGAACTCAGCCATCCACATACTGCCGGATTCCTGGTTGAACCCATCCAGGCAGAGGCAGGAGTCTATGTCCCTGAAGACGGTTACCTTAAAAAGGCCGCGCAACTTTGCAGGGAATACAATGTGCTGCTTGCAGCCGATGAGGTGCAGACAGGGTTGTGCAGAACCGGCAAGATGCTTGCCTGCGACCATGAAGGTGTCCGTCCCGACCTGCTGATACTAGGCAAGGCCGCATCAGGTGGCATGTATCCAGTATCGTGCGTACTGGCGGACGATGAAATCATGCTCACCATTAAACCCGGCGAACACGGATCCACATACGGAGGGAACCCGCTTGCCGCAAAGGTATCCCTTGCTGCCATGAATGTATTGCTGGATGAAAAGCTTTCCGAAAACTCGACGCGGATCGGGAAGATCTTCCGCGACAAGATGAGCGCTTTCGATTCCCCGCTAATCGAGCAAGTTAGGGGCAAAGGATTGCTCAACGCGATTCAGATACATCCTGTCAATGGCAAGCATGCCTGGGATCTCTGTCTGGTGATGATGGAAAATGGCATCCTGGCCAAGCCCACTCACGAGCACACCATCCGGTTTACACCTCCGCTGATCATCACCGAAGAGCAAATGATCGAGGCAATTGAGTTGATACAGAAATCGATGCGGGAATTCCTTTGAAAATGAAAAATTAAAAATTAAAAATTAAAAATGGAAGGTGGTGGAGGACGAATAGAACTTGATTGTAGCGTTCCATTAATTTTTAATTTTTAATT
>CAIUUO010000229.1 GCA_903902325.1 uncultured Bacteroidia bacterium | reverse complement strand
GTTTAGTGATCTTAATTTGTATTTTCGAAAGTTTAATTTCATGCAATCCAAAACTTCCAGGTAACGCCCAAACAAAAATCAGCAACAGCTATAAAGGCACCTATGAAGGTAAGCATCTGGACCGAATTGCATTTCCCATCGGAGGAATTGGTGCCGGGATGATCTGTCTGGAGGGAACAGGTGCTTTTTCGCATGTATCGGTCCGCAATACGGCCGAAGTTTATAATGAGCCGCTAATGTTTGCAGCTATTTCGGTCAAAGGGTTGATTAATGGAACGAAGTTACTGGAAGGGCCGGTCCCCACCTGGAAATATTTTGGCAGCCCGAGTACCGCAAATGGTGGAGAACGTACTTCATACGGACTTCCCCGTTTTAAAAATGTTGATTTTCAGGCCCGATTCCCATTTGCAACGATACATTTAACAGATCAGGACGTGCCAGTTGCGGTTAAAATAAGAGGGTGGAGCCCGTTTATTCCTGGCGATCCTGATAATTCAAGCCTCCCGGTTGGAGGATTTGAGTATTCGTTTAAAAATACCGGAACAACAAAGGTGGATGCGGTATTTTCATTCAACTCCGTTAATTTTATGCAGAAAGGAGTTGGTATAAATTCAATTCAACCAATTAGTAACGGGTTTATTCTTTCACAAAAAGGAGACAAGAAGAACCCCCACTACCAGGGTGATTTTGCCATTTTTACTGATCAATCTTCTACTGTTGTTGACCATTGCTGGTTTCGTGGAGGATGGTGGGATCCATTAACAATGGCCTGGAACACAATTGAACAATCTAAAATAGCGGGCGTTTCACCGATTGAGAAGAATGCTCCAGGTGCTACATTATATGTGCCATTAACCATCGCCCCTGGAGAAGAAAAAACCGTACGGCTTATGTTTTCGTGGTATGTTCCAGATACCAATCTGAAACTAGGGGATGATCCTAAAGGGACACCAAAATGCAATCCGTCATCTGGATGCTGTTCATCCCCAGTCTACCAACCGTGGTACTCAGGCAAATTCAATAACATCCATGAGACAGCCAATTTCTGGCAAACCAACTATCGCGATTTGGAAGTTAAATCACAACTCTTTACGGATGCCTTCTTTGACAGCTCGCTACCTCCAGAGGTCCTGGTTGCAGTTTCTGCGAATCTCTCAATTCTCAAATCTCCAACCGTATTACGCCAGCGCGACGGAAAACTCTGGGCATGGGAAGGTTGCAGCGATAATTCGGGCTGTTGTGAAGGCTCTTGCACCCATGTCTGGAATTATGCCCAGGCGATTCCACATCTTTTCCCTTCCCTCGAAAGGTCGTTGCGTCATACCGAATTTAATGAAAGCCAGAATCCGGACGGTCATCAGACATTCAGGTCGGCACTGCCGATCAGGCCAAAGATCCATGATTTTCATGCTGCATCCGATGGTCAGCTTGGCGGAATCATGAAAGTTTACCGTGAATGGAGGATCAGCGGAGATGATCAGTGGGTTAAGGAAATTTTTCCTAAAGTAAAGGAGAGTCTCGATTATTGTATTCAGAAGTGGGACCCGCGACATAAAGGTGTACTTGAAGAACCGCACCACAATACCTATGATATTGAATTCTGGGGTCCGGAAGGGATGTGTACCAGTTTCTATCTGGGTGCTTTACTATCGATTTCTCAAATGGGGGAATATCTGCATCAGGACGTATCAGGGTATCGAAAACTACTTGAGTCAGGAAAAAAAATGATGCAGGATAGTCTTTATGATGGGGAATATTTTTATCAGAAGATAAAATGGCAGGGACTTAATGCTCCAAATCCAATTAAGCTTTCTCAAAATGCCTGGAATTCAAATTATTCTGAGGAGGCCCAGCTTTTACTTCAAAAGGAGGGACCGAAATATCAATATGGCAAAGGGTGTCTTTCGGATGGAGTGCTTGGCTTCTGGATAGCACGCATGTGCAATCTGGATGATCCGATGGATGCCTCTATGATTAGAAGCCATGTTAATGCTGTTTATAAGTACAATTTTAAACATAATCTCAGTGATCATGTCAATCCCCAGCGCCCGACCTACGCTTTGGGAAATGAAGGTGGTCTTCTTTTGTGTACCTGGCCCAAGGG
>CAIUUO010000228.1 GCA_903902325.1 uncultured Bacteroidia bacterium | reverse complement strand
TGGCGAGGCGAATTCATGGTTCCGGATCATACTATTCCCTTTATTTTCGAGGTAACCGGCCAGAGTCCGGAGAGTACGGTTGTTTACCTGATCAACGGATCAGAACGTTTTCCGCTCAAAAAAATTACCTACCGGAACGATTCCGTATTGATTCCTGTAGATCTTTATGACGCAGTACTTGCGGCCAAACTGACGGGAAATTCCCTTTCGGGAAAATTCAGGAAACTGAATAGCGAGAAGCCGGGTGAAGGCATTCCGTTTAAAGCAGAAACTGGTGATACTCCGCGGTTTCCAAAGGGCAATGGGGCTTCATACGTTTCAATTTCAGGAACATGGGATATCGAAATCGGATCTGCCGGAAATATTGATAAAACGGTTGGAAATTTTGAGCAAAAGGAATCTTCCCTGACAGGTTCAATTTTGACGACTACCGGAGATTACCGTTTTCTGGAAGGAAGCGTCGATGGTAAAAGATTCAGTTTGTCTGCTTTCAGTGGTAACTCACCTTATCTGGTGAAATGTGAATTGACTTCTGATTCAACCTTTTCAGGTGAATTCGTCACTTCAAGGCACACTTCCAAAATGGAAGGCAAGCGCAATCCCAAAGCTGCGCTGGCCGATCCTTACAGTTTTTCCAAATTGAAGGAAGGCCAAACCACCATTCAATTTTCATTCCCGAATCTGGATCATCAGCAGGTATCCCTGGCCGACGCAAAGTACAAAGGCAAGGTGGTGATCGTTTCCATTCTGGGAAGCTGGTGTCCAAACTGCATGGATGAAACCGCATTTCTGGCACCCTGGTACAAGGAAAATCACGGGCGTGGCGTCGAAATCATCGGACTGGCCTTTGAGCGGAAAAAGGACTTCGAATTTGCCAAACGAACCCTTTCCAGACTGAAGGATCGTTTCGACATACAATACGAACTTCTGTTTGCCGGACTGGCAGGAACAGAATCGGCATCAAAAGCCCTGCCGGCATTGAGTGGAATCGCTGCTTTTCCAAGTACCATTTTTATAGACAAAAAGGGAAATGTCAGGAAAATCCATACCGGATTCAGCGGTCCGGCAACAGGTAAGTTTTATGAAGAATTTAAAACGGAGTTCAACAGTTTAATCGACGACCTGTTAAAAGAATAGTGTCGTACCATTCACCCGCCAATTGATCTGATGAGCGCAAGCAAAGTTGAAAATGTAATTATTGCCGATGCCCAGTTTCTTGTTGTTGAGACCTTAAAAAACCTGATTCAGGCAGACGGGCATTTCCATCTCTCTGGAGTTGCCGCAACGAAGCAGGAACTTCTTAAGCTCCTGAAGAGTGGCACGACTGACTTGCTCATTACGGATGTGGAGAACATTGATTATGCCTCTTCAGATGATTTTAAAAGGATCATGGAAGAATATCCGCAGATAAAAATTCTGGTTCTCACCAATTCCATCAGCAGAATGGAATTTTTGTCCCTTTCGAAAGCGGGCATCAGGAATATAATTTATAAAAATGTGGAAAAGGAGGAACTGCTTTCAGCCATCCAGGCAACACTGAAAGGCAAAAAATTCTATTCCGACGAGATCATGGACCTCTATCTGGATGTGAATGAGAGCAGGTACACGGTCGAAGAAAATAAAAGCTTGACTCCTTCTGAAATTGAGATTGTCCGGATGATTGCCAATGGTTTAACGACCAAGGATATTGCCTCCAGGAAAAACATCAGTCATCATACCGTAAGTACCCACAGAAAAAACATCTTCAGGAAACTGGAGGTTACCAGCGCCTCCGAGCTGATTATCTGCGCCATCAAAGCCGGATGGATCGACAATATTGAATATTTTATCTAATCTTTCTTTGTGCCCTTTGCGTGAGCCTTTTTGTATAGTTAGAGATTATTCAAACCAGATCAAAAATTCCATACCCTGTTTATGGTACCTGAAATCCCTTCGGCAGGGGATTTCGGGTTTCCCTTTTTTATACTTACTTGCACGCCTGAATCTTAATAAAACAAGAAACTCGAAAATATTGACAGATTGATAGGGACAATTGAGATAAACAATGTTCAAAAATCTGCGTAAGAAGAAAAAAAGTAAATACGGATAAAATGGGTATTTTTCAGGTAAACGGAAAGAATCAGGAAATTGAGACTCCTGTATCTTTGGTTGAAGTAATGAAGATCAACAATGTGACGCAACCGGAAATGGTGTCAATTCAGGTAAACGGTGAATTCGTAAGCCGTGATGATTTTGGCACAGTTCAAATTAACCAGGGAGACGAAGTTGACTTCCTGTATTTCATGGGAGGAGGTTCACGATGTTGAAGCCCAAAGGGTTTACTTCAAGAGTGATACATACTCCGTTCGCCAAGGATGACGTGAACAGGGCCTTGCATCAGCCAATTTACAGCAATGCGGCTTTCGATTTTGAGTCAGCCGAAAACATGGAGCTGGCCTTTCAGGGCCGGCTTCCCGTTCATGCCTACTCCAGAATTACCAACCCCACGGTAGAAAATTTTGAACTGCGGATCAAACAAATGACGGATGCGCTGAATGTAACTGCGCTCAGTTCAGGGATGGCAGCCATTTCCAATGTGATCTTCCTTCTGGCCTCCAGCGGAACCAACATCGTCGTTTCCAACCACCTTTTTGGCAACACCTACGTATTTTTCAACTCTACCATCAGGGACTTCGGCATAGAAGCCCGCTTTTGCGACCTGACAGATTCAGAGGCAGTCAGGAAAAATATTGACGGCAAAACAGTTGCCGTCTTTGCCGAATCCATTACCAATCCACAGCTGGAAGTAGTGGATCTTGCACTTCTTGCCGGAATTGCACATGAAAAAAATGTGCCTTTCATCGTTGATTCGACCCTCACGCCTCCCAATGTTTTCAGGGCAAAGGATTTTGGCGTCAATATCGATGTCATCTCAAGCACCAAGTGTATCTCGGGAGGAGCCACCAGCATCGGCGGACTCATCGTCGATTACGGCACCTTCGACTGGAGCAAATCAACAAAACTGGCCCCTTTGGCCAAACGATTCGGTCCGTTTGCCTTTAATTACAAGCTGCGCAGGGAGATTTTCAGGAACCTGGGAGCCTGTCTGTCGCCATTCGCAGCTTATCTCCAAAGTCTCGGGCTAGAGACGCTTCAGTTGAGGTTTGAGAAGGCAGTCGAAAATTGCAGGGAACTGGCGCCGTTTCTGAAGACCCTTCCACAGGTAAAGTCCGTTCATTATCCCGGGCTCAAGGATTCAAAATACTATGAAATCAGCAAAAAACAATTCGGAAATTATCCCGGAGCCATGCTGACTTTCGATTTCACCTCCAAAGAGGAATGTTTTGCTTTTGTCAACAAATTGGAACTGATCAAAAGGGCTACCAATGTGTATGACAACAAGACCCTGGTGATCCACCCGGCTTCCACCATTTATTGCGATTTCAGTCCGGCTGATCGCGAGAGCATGCATGTGTATGACACCACTCTCCGGCTATCCCTGGGTATCGAATATGCTGAAGATTTGAAGGATGATATTTTGCAGGCGCTGGAAGGCTTAGGGCACGGGGCATAGGGCATGGATGGCAGGGGCGACCCTGTGTGGTCGCCCGATAATAATATTAAATCATTTGTCAATTTTATGGATTTTACAGAAGATCAGATACACAGATACAGCCGCCACATTCTTTTGCAGGATGTTGGAGTGGAAGGACAGGAAAAAATCAGCAACGGGAAGGTACTGATTGTCGGTGCAGGCGGACTTGGTGCGCCAGTTGCCCTGTATCTTGCAGCCGCTGGTGTTGGTACCATAGGAATTATCGACGGAGACGTGGTAGATCTGTCCAACCTTCAGAGGCAAATTATCCACTTTACACCCGATGTGAACAAGGCCAAGGTGCTGTCAGCCAAAGAAAAAATAAACCAGTTGAATCCGGATGTAAAGGTCATCACCTACCGGGAATTGCTAACTGCCTCCAATGCACTTGAAATCATTGGCCAATATGATTTTATCGTTGATGGAACCGATAATTTCCCTGTGAAGTTCCTGATCAACGATGCCTGTGTCAAGGCAGGCAAGCCTTTTTCTCATGGAGGCATTCTACGTTTCGACGGCCAGACCATGACTGTATTACCCGGCACCGCATGTTACCGGTGTGTTTTTCATGCACCGCCTCCGCCCAATGCGGTTCCGACCTGTTCGGAAGCAGGAGTACTGGGAGCGATTGCCGGAATGCTTGGAACCATCCAGGCTACTGAAGTTTTGAAATACCTGACTGGAGTGGGCGATTTGCTCACCAACAGGTTGCTGACCTTCAACGCGAAAACCATGGAATTCCGCACCATCAAGGTGAAGCACAATCACAACTGCGCCGTTTGCGGCGACCATCCGACGATCACAGAGTTGGTGGATTATGAGCAGGCGACGTGTGAAATTAAAAATTAAAGATTAAAAATTAGGAATGATGGGAAATATAGATCTGACAACCCTGAATCAGCCGGTCAATCAGAAGAAGCTTTCGCTGATCTGTTTCAGCGGTGACTTTGACAAGCTGGTGGCCACTTTTACTCTTGCTACCGGTGCGGCTGCCGTTGGCTATGAAGTAAATATCTTTTTTACGTTCTGGGGACTGGATGCCATCAAGACGAAGCAGGGCAGGTCATTCGTAGGGAAGGGATTCCTGGGAAAGCTTTTCGGGTTTTTCATGGGAGGATTGAAAAGCGCTCCAGTCAGTAGGCTGAATTTCCTTGGACTTAGTCCGAAGATATTCCGTTACCTGATGCGCAGCAAGAATGTGGCCACGCTCGAAGAGCTGGTTGAGGCGGCAAAAGCCCTGGAAGTCAACATGTATGCCTGCGAAATGGCCATGCATATCCTCGGCCTCGAAAAGAGTGACTTCATCCACGAAGTGAAGGGAGTGCTGGGAGTAACCACCTTCCTGGAACTTTCTGAAGGTGGCAGAACGCTGTTTATTTGTTCAAATTGTCAATCAGATTTTTCAACTGGATAAATAAGCAAATTGTAATAAAAGGAATTGCATTGAAATCTGAAAATAATAATTCCGAAATATCGTAAACAATAAACTATGTCGACCTATCAATTGGATATCACGAAGGAACATTGTCCGATGACATTTGTCAAGACCAAGATTCAGCTCTCGAAACTGCAACCCGGAGATTTACTCGAGGTGTTCCTGACGGAAGGAGAACCGCTTAACAACGTGCCCAGAAGTTCGAAGGAACAGGGATACAATGTACTGGAAGTCTCGCATGTGGAGGGAAATATACATAAAGTGCTCATACAGAAATAAACTGATTGCCATGCTGTCTATACCCAAGCCTTTAGTCGATGACATCTTCGACCATGCCCTGAATGGCTTGCCCGAAGAAATTTGCGGTTATCTTGCCGGAACCGGCAGGGAGGTCACCAGGGTTTTTCGCATGACCAACATCGACCACAGTCCCGAGCATTTTTCATTTGATCCTGCCGAGCAATTCCAGGTGCTACGGGCAGCCAGAAAGGAAGGTTTGGAAATTCTGGCCAATTACCACAGTCACCCGGAAACACCTGCCCGGCCATCCGAAGAAGATATCCGGCTGGCCTACGATCCCGAAATAAATTATGTGATTGTATCGCTTGTTGCAGCCCTACCTGATATCAAATCCTTCAGGATCCGAAACGGGGAAGTAGAAAAGGAAGAAATTCAGTCGTAATTTTTTAACCACAAAGGGCACAAAGTCAGGCACAAAGGACTCAAAGAGTAGAAATAATTTCCACAGCCTTTGTGTCCTTTGAGTTTACCTTCGTGTCCTTTGTGGTAAAATTTATGTTTTAAACGAACAGCGGAACATCGTCCAATTGTATTATTTATGATAGCTTCTTCATGATACTGGGCATCAACTTCAAAAAAAGCAGAACAAATTATCTCTCAATCCTATTTATTCTTATTTTTGTTAGGGAAATCAATGAGCGATTTCCTTTATAACCAATGAATAAGACCATTTCTGCATCCACCCTTGTCAAAACCTACCGGCGATTGTTCAGTTGCCTGATGTTCTACAATTAGCATTTTTGGGAATTTATCCTTTCCTCAACCATTGATTTTGGGGAAATCCTTTTTCATTTTCACATTTCCACATTTTCACATTTCCACATTTTCACATTTCCACATTTTCAAATTATCTAATTGTCGAATCGTCGAATTGTCACATTGTCGAATTAATCCTCCTCCCCATGTTCGAAAAGATACACCAACATGCAATAACTCCCGAAAGATCTGCCGTTAGCGAGGGCAACTTCTACCAACTGAAAAATAGCCTAATCGGTCCGGGAATGAACGAACGGATACAGAAACTTCGAAAACTGAGTGTCGAAACGGAACCATCCCTCTCCATCGAACGGGCATTGCATGAAACCGCCTTTTATCGGGAGAACTTTGGGAAAATGTCCATCCCTGTGCTGCGTGCTGCCAATTTTCAGGATCATTGCCAAAAGAAGGCCATCTACATCGGCGAGGGTGAACTGATAGTTGGGGAGCGCGGTCCACGACCAAAATGTGTTCCCACTTTTCCTGAACTCACCTGTCACAGCGTCGAAGACCTGAACGTTTTAAACACCCGCGAACTGCAGAAATACACCATCAGCCAGAAAGACATTAAAACCTATGCCAGGGAGGTGATTCCCTTCTGGGAGGGCAAGACCCAGCGCGAAAGGATCTTCAGCCATGTTCCGAAGGAGTGGCGGCTGGCCTACGAAGCCGGCATGTTTACGGAGTTCATGGAACAGCGTGCTCCCGGGCATACCGCGCTGGACGGGAAAATCTACAAAAAAGGTATGCTCGATTACAAGCGTGAGATTGCTGAAAGGCTGGCATCCCTCGATTTCCTCCATGATCCGGATGCAACCGACAAAGCCGAAGAATGGAAAGCCATGGACATCTCCTGCGATGCCGTCATCGTTTTTGCCGAGCGCCATGCCGAACTGGCTGAGAAAATGGTGACAGATGAACCCGATCAGAACCGTAAATTGGAACTGCTGAAGATTGCAGAGGTTTGCCGCCGCGTTCCGGCCCATGCCCCGCGAAACCTGTGGGAAGCCATTCAGATGTACTGGTTTGTCCATCTTGGAATTATTACCGAACTGAATGGCTGGGATGCCATGAACCCCGGTCATTTCGACCAGCATCTTACCCCGTTTTACAATACTGGAATTAAAAATAAAACCCTTACGCGCGACCAGGCCAAGGAGCTGATCTCCTGCTTCTGGATCAAGGTCAACAACCATCCTGCGCCGCCCAAGGTGGGTATCACAGCCCGTGAGAGCGGCACCTACAACGATTTTACCAACATCAACATCGGTGGGATCAAAAGCGACGGCAGCGATGGAACCAGTGAAGTCTCCTACATCATGCTCGAAGTGGTCGAAGAACTGCACATTCTGCAGCCGGGAAGCTCTGTGCACATCAGCGGAAAGACACCCGACAGATTCCTTCATGCCGCGACACGTGTGATTCGCCAGGGGCACGGCTATCCATCTGTTTTTAATCCGGATGTCTATGTGATGGAACTGCTTCGGCAGGGAAAATCACTCCAGGATGCGCGGGAAGGTGGATGCAGCGGCTGCATCGAAGTCGGCGCTTTTGGCAAGGAGGCCTATTTGCTTACGGGATACCTCAATGTACCGAAGATCCTCGAAGTGACGCTTAACAACGGCATCAATCCGGTTTCCGGGATACGGGTTGGTCCGGTAACAGGCGATCCGCGCACTTTCGAAAATTTCAATGAACTGTACGCCGCCTTCAAGAAGCAGCTCAATTATTTTGTTGATCTGAAAATGCGCGTCAGCAATTACATCGACAGGATGTTTGCCAAATATGCGCCGGCGCCCTTCCTGTCTGTAGTTATTGAGGATTGCATCGACAAAGGACGGGATTACTATGATGGCGGACCGCGGTACAACACCAGCTACATTCAGTGCTGCGGCCTGGGAACCACCACCGACAGCCTGGTCGTTTTCAAAAAGCACGTCTTCAAGGATCAGATTTACACGATGGACAAAATTTTAAAGGCTGTCCTGAATGATTTCAAGGGCGAGGAGGTGATGCGCCAGACCATCATGAACCGCACCCCGTTCTTTGGGAACGACAATGATTACGCCGATACCGTCGCGGTCAGGATTTACAACGACCTGGTGGAAGCCATCGATGGGAAACCGAACATCAAACCCGGCGGAAAATATCACCTGAACATGCTTTCCACCACCTGCCATGTCTATTTTGGCAAAGTGATGGGTGCAACCCCAAACGGCCGAATGGCCGGCAAATCAATCTCCGATGGGACATCCCCCTCGCATGGCGCCGATACCCACGGACCTTCCGCGGTAATCAAATCCATGACGAAGTTCGACCATGTCAAATCAGGTGGAACTCTTCTGAACCAGCGCTTCCTGCCCAGTCTGCTGAAGAAGGAGGAAGATGTCGTCAAACTGGGTCACCTGATCAGGAGTTACTTCTTACTTGGCGGTCACCATGTCCAGTTCAACATCGTCGACACGGCTACCCTGCTTGCAGCGCAGGCCTGCCCATCCGATTACAAGGACCTGATGGTGCGCATGGCGGGTTACAGCGACTATTTCAACGACATGAACGCCGATCTCCAGCAGGAGGTGATCGAAAGGACGGAAAACGATGGATTCTAATGCATCCCCAGACCTGACAGGTTTCCAAAACCTGTCAGGTCTGGTTTTCGATATCAAGCGCTACGCGATCAACGACGGTCCGGGTATCAGGATCGTGGTATTCCTGAAAGGCTGCAACCTCAACTGCGTCTGGTGCCATAATCCCGAAGGCATTTCACCCAAACAGGAGCGGATGTACGCGCAGTCGAAGTGCATCCGGTGCGGGACCTGTGTGGCAGCCTGCCCCGAACAGGCCATTGTCTTAACGGAGGAGGGCATTGTAACGGATACTTCATTGTGCAACCTGACGGGGCTTTGCGCGGCAGTCTGTCCGACAACAGCCCTCGAGATGACCGGACAACCGATGACGGTCGATGAAATCATGACAGAGATCGAAAAGGAGCGCGTTTTCATGGAGCAGTCGGGTGGGGGAGTTACATTTTCAGGAGGAGAACCCCTGATGCATCCGGATTTGCTGATTCAACTGCTCGACGCTTGCAAAATGTGCGGTATTCACACGGCTGTGGATACGGCCGGATTGGCAAATACTGCAATATTGTTGGAAGTTGCAAAGCGAACCGACCTGTTCCTGTTTGACTTGAAAATGATGGATCCGGAGAGGCACCACAAATGGACGGGTGTCACCAACGAAAAGATCCTGGAAAACCTGAAGACTCTGGCAGAAACCGGAGCGCACATCATCATCCGCATTCCCCTGATCGGCGGAATCAATGATGATGCGGATAATATCAGTGAAACTGCCCGTTTCGTTGCGGACCTGTCCGGAGAAAATAAGGCCGTGAACCTGCTTCCTTACCATAAAATTGCCCAGACAAAATATACAAAACTGGGTAAGCCTGACGACTTTCAATTATTGAATGAGCCGGACAAAGAAGCACAGGAGAGGGCTGTGGAGATATTTCATGGATATGGAATCAAGGCAAACATTGGATGAATTCTTTCATTGCCGAATTTCCGAATTGTCTAATAGTCGAATTGTCTAATTGCCGAATTGTCGAATTGTCGAATCGTCGAATTGTCGAATCGTCGAATTGTCGAATCGTCGAATTGCCCCCGCTGGTTCAAATTAATAAATTACGTACCTTTGTTTTATGTCAAAGCAAGAGATTCAAAATATTATCATTTTTTGTCTCAAGGAATATCATCCTGAGTATGTTGGGCTTTTTGGCTCGTTCGCAAGAGGTGATGGGTCCGTGAATAGCGACATTGATGTTTTGGTTAGGTTCAATGAGAGTTTATCATTGCTGCAACTGGTTCGGATAGAAAACGAATTATCTGACAAGTTGGGTGTCAAGGTTGATTTGGTGACGGAAGGATCTCTGAAGAACGATCGCGTAAAGCAAAGTATTATTAAGGATTTAAGGATTATTTACCAGGCATGAAAGAGGATGTTACCTTCATTGAACATATTCTTTTATCCATCTCAAAAATAGAAGTTTTTACGGCAAACATGACCCGAGCCGATTTTGAACAAAATGAGATGGTTCAGGATGCCGTTATACGAAATATTGAGATTATAGGAGAGGTTTCAAAACGGATATCAAATGGTCTGAAGACTTCTTAATTTGATATTCCATGGAGAGAAATGTCAGGAATGCGCGATAAATTGATCCATGATTATATGGGAGTCGACATTGAAGTAGTTTGGAAGACAATAAAAGTGGATATACCCCAACTATCCGTTTTATTGAAGAAAATTGATTTTTAATTAATCTCTGCAGATTTTTTCAAATAGTTCCCTATCGATACAATCAGGGGGCACTATTTGTTTCAAAACAGCCAAGACCTGATAGCTATAAACAGAAAGTAGCTTCGCAAAATTATCATCCCACTTGA
>CAIUUO010000227.1 GCA_903902325.1 uncultured Bacteroidia bacterium | reverse complement strand
TAAAATAATATTTACATTGGTAACCAAATTTTAATTTAATTTACATCAATCGAATTGTGAAACACCTTATGAAACGAAGTTTCGTGACAAGAAAAACCATTATATGGCCCGTACTTTTGTGCCAGCTCACTTTCACAGCTTTTTTTGCCTCTGCACAGAAAGGAATGGAAGGAGTTGAAGTGGATCCCTATATGCAGGCAAAGCAGGAATATGCCAATGGTTCCTATGACAATGCTGTGAAACTTTTCAACACATCTTTACAGATCAGGAATAAAAATAATGGACCAAATTCTGTGCTTGTCGCTAATGTCCTAACAAACCTGGGTGCTATTAAAATTCAGTTTGGATCTTATGATCAGGCAGTCGAATATTATCAAAAGGCAGAATCCGCTTATCTCCGGGAAGGTGAGAATAAATTGAGGCAACTTGCATCTGTACAGGCCAATCTGGCCATCTGTTTCAATAACAAGGGAGATTTTGAGAAAGCCATGACTTACTATGAAAATGCAATAAGAATTTACAGGACACTCAAACTTGAGAATTCTTCGGATTACGAAGGCTTACTGATTAATCAAACCCAACTTTTTTTGGATTATAATAAGCTTGCAAATGCGGAAGAGTTAAACAACCAAGACTTTAAATTAATAACACCTGGAAAAAACAATTTCGTAAAATGGAACCTCAAAGGCTTTATTTCATATAAAAAAAAGTTATATAACGAAAGCATTGCTTGTTTTGAGAAAGCACTTAAAGTGGGAAAAGCAGATTTGGGGGAGAATTTTATCCAGGAAGGTTTGATATTCATGAACATAGGATTGGTTTACCTTGATATGGAGGACTTTGAGAACTCAATGGCCAATTACAAGATTGCAATGGACCTGTTTGAAAAAACAGGAGGTAATCAAGGTGTATCCTATTCTTCCTGCATGAAAGATATGGGGTTGAATTTCCTGATGAAGAAAGAGAACGAAAGCAATCTGGAAAAATTTCTGGTTCAACGTAAAAAAAATATAGAAATAGCACTAGGCTACTTTCAGAAGGCAATTATCGCTGTTACTCCGGGATTCACTTCAGTGGATTTTAGCATAAACCCTGATCCGCAAAATGCCGTTGATAAGACCAAACTGCTCGACGCCATGAAAAACAAGGCTGACGCATTGTATCTCCTGGCACAGTTGGAAGAAAAACAAGATAACAAGGACTCTTACATAGGTCAATTGAAACTGGCCCTTTCTACCTACGACTTGTCTGTAAAAACGATACAACTGATCAGGAACGGGTTCCAGAACCAGGAAAGCAGGCTCTTCCTGGCTGAAAATGAACATCCTGTCTTTGCGGAAGCACTGGAGATCGCAGCTCGTTTGTATGAAAAAACCAATGACAGATACTATTTTGACAAGGGATTTGAATTGTCAGAACGCAGCAGATCCGCCGACTTTCAGTCGATGCTGCGGGAACTGCAAGCCAAAGAAGTTTCAGAATTGCCCGATACTCTTATTCGGGAAGAAACGGACCTCAAGGGGGATATTGCCACCTATGAAAATCTGATTTTCAATGAAAAAAGTTCACAGAAACCGGATCTGAAGAAAATAAATCTTTGGAAAGACAAGGTATTCGGGCTTACACAAAGCTATCAGGAAATGATCAGTGTCTTCGAGAAAAAATACCCGCGCTATTACCAGTACAAATATGCCGATCCTGTGGTTTCTGTGGAGAAAATACAGCAGTCGCTCGACAGAAGGGAAGCTTTCATTGAATATTTTATCAGTGAGGACAGAAAAAGAAGTACCCGTGATATATACACTTTCGCTATAACAAGCCATGAGTATAAAATAATTCGAAAATCGTTGAAAGCCGGCTTTGATGATACTGTCGACCATTTCCTGCAATTTATCAAGAATGGGTTGGTTCTTAAAACCCATAAAGCCGACTACATTAAGTTTACAAGAAACGCCTCAGAACTTTACAAAATACTCATCGAGCCTGTCACACCATTCTTACAAAATTACAGGCTTGTGATAGTTCCCGACGATAAACTTGCCTATCTGCCTTTCGATGCATTCCTTGAATCACCGGCAGATACGACCCGAATGGATTTCGGAAAACTGGATTATGTGGTTCATCATCATGCAATATCCTATACCTATTCTGCGACTCTTCTCTATTACTATTTTCAGAGCAGCATGAAATTCAACAATAAAGTCGGAGCATTTGCCCCTGATTATACTAGCGGATCTCAGTCTTCCGTTTCTGAAGACGATCAATTCCTCCCTTTGCCTGGTGCAGAAACTGAAGTTGCCGGGCTGACGACACTCATGCAGGGCGACCAACTTACGGGCGAAAAGGCAACAAGACAGGCTTTTCTTCAAAATGCAGGGAAATACGACATTTTACACCTGGCCATGCATACAATACTCAATGATACATTGCCACTGTATTCAAAACTTGTTTTTTCGCCCGATGTCTCAGGGAAGAATGAAAGATCTGTAAATACCTACGAAATATATAACCTGAAGCTCAAATCGGATATGGTGGTTTTAAGCGGATGCAATACGGGTTCAGGTAAACTTCAGAAAGGGGAAGGTGTCATGAGCCTGGCCCGGGCATTCCTTTTTGCTGGGTGTCCGAGTATCATCATGACCCTATGGAATGTGGAGGATGTCTCCAGTTCGAACATGATGATCGAATTTTACAGGAACATCAAAAACGGATATTCGAAGGATGAAGCATTGAGGAGAGCCAAAATCAGTTATATCTCCCAGGCGGATCCGATGAAAGCACATCCCTATTTCTGGCTTGGTTACGTTTCCATTGGTAAACAAACACCATTATTTAAAACTAAGGTGGGATATTTTGTTGGCTTGATTATTTTTGTATTTTTAGCAATAGTTTTGGAGAATTGGTATTTCAAGCGGAAAAAAAGAATTAACCGACTCAAATGATTAATTACAGTAACGAAGAGCTTCTGAATGGTATCTTACGTAATGACAACGTAATTCTTCAGCACATATACAAGAATTTCTATTACAAAGTCAACCTGTACATTAAAAAAAACAATGGTGATGATGATGATGCCAATGATATTTTTCAGGAGGCAATTATTGTTGTTTACAGAAAGCTAAAAGCCAACGACCTCATTATCAACTGTGCATTCGAAACATATCTATATTCCGTTTGCAAATTCCTTTGGCTGAAACAACTCAGCCGTGTTAAATCCGAAAAAGAAATGATGATCGAATCCACAACCTTTGAGGTGGAATTTGACCATGATTTTTCTGAACTTGTTGAAAAAAATGAGCGTTTCAAACTATATCAAAAACATTTTCAACTATTGGGAACCGACTGTCAGAAATTACTTCAACTTTTCTTTGACAGGGTGCCGCTGAAGCAAATTGCCCAGATAATGGGCTTCAGCAGTGAGAAATACGTGAAGAAAAGAAAATTCCAGTGCAAGGAGTACCTGGTTACAAGCATCAAACAGGATGTAAGTTTCAAGAAAATCAACCAGTAATACTTTCCCTTATTTCATATTTCCCTTGCCACTTCAATATTCTGGTCAGGATCCTGATTCGCCTTCCGGAGTATCGCCTTCTGTTTGTATGTTCCGCTAAATAATTCGAAGCACCTAAAACTGCACGGAATTGCACCGTTAAACAATTCTATTTTCCTGGAAGGCTTCAGACCTATGTTTTTGAATCCATCTTCGGAACTGGAAATGATCCAGGCGGAATAACCTGAATATTTGTGTTTCAGCACATCACCGACAGCCTTATACAAGTCAGTTACAGATCTCAACTTCAATCTTTCTCCGTAAGGCGGGTTGGTAACTATGATCCCGTTCTCAAATGGTGGATCCAGTTCCAGGAAGTCTTTGGTTTCGACCTCTACATATTTGGAAAGACCGGCATTTTTTATGTTGGCCCTGGCAATAGCACAACTCTGTACCGAGATATCAGATCCAAAAATCCGGACTGCCGACTCTTTTTCATAATCTGCATTGTAGATTTCAGAGAATAGTTCCTGGTCAAAATCCAGCCACTTTTCGAATCCAAACGATTTTCTGTAGATACCTGCCGGGATACCCCTCGCGATCATGGCTGCTTCAATAAGTAATGTGCCTGAACCACACATCGGGTCAAGAAAATCACTTTGCCCGTTCCATCCTGCCAGCATTATCATCCCTGCGGCCAGCACCTCGTTGACTGGAGCCTCTCCCTGACCCATCCTGTACCCTCTTTTGTGCAGTGATTCGCCTGAACTATCTAGTGATACTTCACAATAATCGCCCATCAGGTAAATATGAACCACCATATCAGGATCCTCGGGATTTACCGATGGCCTCTTCCCTGTCGATTCTCTGAAATAGTCGGCAATAGCATCCTTCACTTTCAGCGAAGCATACATCGAATTCACAAAAAGTTCAGACTGAACAGTACTTTCGATTGCAAAAGTCTTGCCCAGAGTCAGATATTCAGCCCATGGAATATTTTTTGCGTGGTCATACAGGTCTTCTTTTTTGTTCACCCTGAACTGGGCAATAGGCATAAGCACTTTCAACGCAGTTCGCAATAAAAAATTTGCCTTGTATAACATGGCCTTGTCGCCTGTAAATGAAACCGCCCTTCGCTCAGCAGTAACTGATTCTGCGCCTAAGGCCCTGAGTTCGTTTGCCAGAACCGATTCCAGTCCTGCAAATGTTTTAACTACAATTTTAAACTTCTTCACGTAATCGGGATCAGATAATTGGATTGCAAAGTAGGTGATTCTTACCGGATAATTGATTTTTTTTTAAACACTAAATCCCTGCTCCAAAAATAAATTCAGAGAATTTCGCTTTGTTCTGAACAATTTTGGAATATGGAGGTAAATCGTTGGTTATCCAAATATTGCCTCCGATCACAGAATCATGGCCAATGGTGATACGGCCCAGAATGGAGGCATTTGAATAAACCACAACATGATCTTCCACGATCGGATGACGGGGTACCCCTTTCACCGGGTTACCGGAATCATCCAGTGCAAAACTTTTTGCACCGAGCGTTACTCCCTGGTACAATGTGACGTGAGAGCCAATAATCGTGGTAGAACCAATCACGATACCTGTTCCGTGGTCAATTGCAAAATAAGGTCCAATCACGGCTTCAGGATGAATATCGATGCCTGTCTCAGAGTGTGCCATCTCGGTGATAATCCTTGGTATCAATGGAATACCGAAGCCGAACAAGGCATGAGCAATCCTGTAACTTGAGATTGCACGGATGGCAGGATAGCAAAATATCACTTCACTGATGCTCTTGGCGGCCGGATCTCCCAGATAAGCCGCTTCTACATCCGTAATTAAAATCCTCCTGAGATCGGGAAGTGAGGAAATAAATTCCGCAGCACATCTTTCAGCCTCTGTTTTTCTGGATTCCAGATCGTTGCTCACCTCTTGGTCGCACATGAAACATAGTCCGGCAAGAATCTGCTCCGAAAGAAGATGATATACTTCATCTACAAGCACTCCCATGTGGTATTGGAAGGTTGTCGGATGAAAATTAATGGGTCCAAAATACCCGGGGAAAATAATTTGCCTGACTTTCTCGACGAATATCTTCAATTTATCTGTTGAAGGCATTGGTTCTCCGGCACGCTGAGAATGAGTGACCTCGCCAATCCTTGAGATATCCGAGAGTTTAAGTACCGCCTCTCCTATTGATTCCCTGATTTTTTTTACTGTATGTTCTTTCATCTTATGATTATAACGTGACTTTGATGAAAATGTTTTATGCTATATGATGTGATGTTGCCTTAATAATCCCAGAGCATTCTGCAATCTGATTTCTCCGTTGCCTTCTACGATTGAAAAAGGAAAACTATGAAGTTTGATTTCTTCACAGTATCTATCGAACAGGATGTTTCGCATTTCACCTCCGTTTTCCCTTACAGGATCATTAATCCAGGGTAAATCGGGCTTGCATACAAGAAAAAGATCAATTTTTGCAATTGAAATGTAATGCTCAATCCATTCAGGGCATGATCCGTAAACCATCTCAAGCCATACCTTTGTCATGATCAGCCAGGTATCCATCAAAAAAATGCCGGTAAGTTTGGAGGCAGAAATCTCTTTTTCCTGCTTTACCTGATACCTGGCAATGATTTCAACATCCTGATATGTGTAAGGTCTGTTGAGCCCTTCAACATAGGAACGTGCATATTCCGGAATCCATGGAATATTCAGATGCAATGCAAGTGCTTCTGTTAATGTTGTTTTACCTGTCGATTCGGGTCCGGTAACAACAATTTTTATCAACCGGCTATCTCCTCCCATATCTCCTGAATTAGTTCTTTGCGCCATTCACAATATCCGTATATAGCCAGTATTGTATAAACAAAAAAGAGTAGCGTTGTCGGGTACAAGCCTTTAACGATAAACAAACCCATGGATATAGCATCCACCACGATCCACATCAGCCAGTGCTCAATCTTTTTTTGTGCCAGCATCCAGGTGGCAACAATACTCAGGGCAGTTGTAAGTCCATCCCAAATGGGAACAGGAGAATCGGTAAAGCGTACCAAAATATATCCAATCACGATGAATAGGAAGATGGAAGCACCAAGTAACTTCATCCACAACGATTTTGAAGTTCTGGTAACTTTCAAAATATTTCCTGTCGCACTTCCGTGATGCCAACTCCACCATCCGTATATGCTGATTGCGACATAGTAGAACTGAAGTGTCATGTCTGCATATATTTTTGAGCTGAAGAAAACGGCGATGTAAAACAACGCATTGAGTAACCCTGCCGGCCAGGTCAGAAAGTGTTGACGGATAGAAAAACCAAGGTATAAAAACCCTGTCAGAGTTCCGCATACTTCCACATAATGATCCATAAGCCATTGGTAGATCGCCATGTTACCTGACTTTCAATAATGATGTTTAGCCATCACCTGTTCAGGTAACGGGAATATGCTTTTGGATCCGAAAGTACCTCCAAAGCCTTTTTAACTTCTGAATCCTCTTCCATCATAATTTTATAGTAATCACCCGTTTCATACAAATCCCGCGCGATAAGCGCCCTGATTTGCCTGAAGATGACACTTTGTAAGGCTTTTGCACTTGCTTCATCCTTTTTTACGCCGGATTTCTCACCCACCGCCATTAATTCTTCAATCAACGACTGAGTTACCACAAAATTATTCCTGAAATGGGCAAAATCCTGATATTTGGAAAGCAATTCCTTCCGGTTTTGATCAATGTAACCTACGACAAAAGGATAGAAGATATTCTTTCTTACAAGCGTATTAAAATAGGTGTAATGGAACGAAGTATCCAGGGGAACGAATATATCAGGCATGATACCGCCCCCTCCAAAAACTTTTCTCTTTGTCAGTAATGTTTTTGTCATCAGAGAATCCGAGTGGCTGATACTGTCCTTGTTGAAAAGTTCGCCTCTCTCGAATCGCTTTGCATAATCATTCCTGTAGTTCTCAGGGTTGTCCTTGTATGGCTTTTGTATATTTCTTCCAGCCGGCGTATAATAATGTGCCGTGGTGAGCCGGATCATCGATCCATCGCTCAGCGGGAATGGTTGCTGTACAAGGCCTTTGCCAAAGGATCTCCTGCCGATAAGCACTCCCCTGTCCCAATCCTGGATGGCACCTGATACAATTTCAGATGCAGATGCAGTGCCTTCATCAATCAAAATAATCAGGCTCCCTTTCAGAAAGTCGCCGTTTGTAGTTGAAAGATAATCTTTCCTGGGGCTATGAATGCCTTCCGTGTAAACTATCAGTTTATTGGCTTCAAGGTACTGGTTGGCCAGTTCATAGGCTGCTCCAAGATAACCTCCACCATTGCCCCTTAAGTCCAGAATAAGGTTTTTAAATTTACCGGCTTTCTCCATTCGTTCCATTGCTGAGGTGTACTCTTCAATGGTGGTAGCAGAGAATCTGTTCAATTTGATAAATGCAGTCTCCTTATTGAGCAGGAAAGCAGCATCCAGGCTGTAAATCGGTATTTTATCCCGTACAATGGTAAAATCAAGCGGAGCGTGTTCTCCTCGCCTTCCAATTTTAAGGTTGACCGTAGTTCCTTTTGGCCCTCTTAAAAGACCAAATACATCCTGCGTTTTGATTCCTATGGAAGTTATTTTTTTAGCGTCTACCTGGATGATGCGGTCGCCCGGCCGCAATCCGACTTTTTCTGACGGTCCGCCGGGAATGGTCGTCATCACAAGCAATGTATCCTGTAAAATACTGAAAGAAATACCAATTCCTTCAAAATTACCTTCAAGCGGCTGATTCATCTCCTCAACCTCACTTTTAGTGATGTATACTGAGTGAGGATCAAGTTTTGAGAGCATCTCAACGATTGCACTTTCAGTCAGTTTTGTTACGTTGGCGGTATCCACATAGAATGCATCGATCAGCCTCAGCACCCTTCCAAATTTAACTGCCTCAGTCTGATAATTCTGGGCTGAAATACTTAAGGAGAAGCAAATGGAAGCAATAGTTAATGCTACCCCTCCTGACAATCGAAATATATTGTTCTTCACGCTGGAAATTTTAAAAATTACAAGTGAACTTCCGGGACTTTACAAAAAGTCTCAAAGGTCACAAATATAAGAAGATATCTCCCACTTATTCCCTGAAGAATAAAAAAGTAACAGGATGGATGATTATTGGGAGTTATGTAGGATTAACAAAAAGCCTGCAATTCCAGACAGAATTGCAGGCTTGCACTATTGCTAATTAAAAATATCAGATTGCGAGTGCAAATTTCCCGCCGACAGCCACTTTGTATTCATCGATAATATTGGAAAACAATTCTTTTACGGAAATGATTCTGTCAGTTTTCCATACATTGCTACCAGCAAATGCATAGCCATTCCTGAAGTTTCCCCTTAGGGCCGATGCCAGAGATGCCATGATACAATAGGGTGCAGTGGTGATATCACAAGTCTTGACACAGTTGACGGGGCAGACTGTCGGACGTCTCTTCCCGTTGTCGACATCATCCAGAAAGGAGCAGCTGATCGCGCGCCCGGGCATTCCCACCGGACTCTTAATTATTCTCACATCCTCCTCCTTAGCCTGAATATATGCCTGCTTAAAACCTTCCGAAGCATCGCACTCATTTGTAGTCACAAATCTCGTACCCATTTGAACTCCGGCGGCTCCTTTTTCCATGATCAGGGCAATATCCTCGCCAGTATAAATACCACCAGCCGCAATCACAGGGATTTGTTTTCCATATTTTTCCGAAAATTCTCTGGCAACTGCCACGACCTCTTCAATCAGGTTTTCAAGTGCGAAATTTTCATCAAAAATCTGTTCAACCTTAAACCCAAGGTGCCCGCCTGCCTTAGGCCCTTCCACCACTATGGCATCCGGCAAATAATTGAAATTACCATACCATTTGTTGCATATCAGACTGGCTGCCCTGGCTGAAGATACAATCGGGACCAATTTTGTCTTAGAACCAGGCGTCAGATATTTAGGCAAATCCAAAGGAAGACCTGCGCCTGCAAATATAATATTAACCTTTTCACGTATCGAAGTAGCAACCAAATCCGAAAAATTGGATAAGGCGACCATAATGTTCACACCAATTACTCCATTTGATTTTTCTCTCGTCTTACGAATTTCTGTTGTTAATCCGTAAATGCAGTTTTCCAAATAATCAGAAGAATGATCCTTGTAAAGAAAACCTATTCCTGCAGGGGAGATTACTCCAACTCCACCTTCATTCGCCACTGCTGAGGCCAATCCTGATAAGGATACACCCACTCCCATGCCGCCCTGAATAATGGGCAGTTTAATTTTCAGTCCTCCAATGTTTAATACTTTCATCCTTGCTACACTTTTAACTATTCTGTCTAATAAACGGAACAATGGTAGGCATAGAATCTTTACCCTGCAAAAAAATGGGATATGCAACGAATAAATGGTTGAAAACACAGGATTTTGGGTCGAAATGCATATTTCACGGGATGAAATACACGTATGATATGGACGAAAAACAGTTCAGTTCAGCTTTTCCTTGAATAATGTGATCCAATTCCTCGATACCGGGACAGGAAATTCAAGACTTTCCATCTCCAAATGATATCCATTGGACGATCGTTTCATTTTATTCACCTTATTGATGTTGACCATCCAGCAGCGGTGGCATTTCAGCATTACATCAGATGTTTCAAGGGCTTTCTCCACATTGGTAAATGATTGTCTGAACAGTCTTCTGCGAACAGCCTGTTTCCGGTCGATCCAATATATCTCGACATAATTGCCTGAGGAATGAATCAGGATAACCCGTTCTACCTCCTCTGCAAATGCTTGTTTCTTATTTTCTGCAACCAGCATTACCGACTCCTGACCTGGTGGGTTCTGAAATGAATTGATCTCTTCTTTTAGCCAGCTTTTCCCTGAATCAATCATGTTGACCACCTTCTCCTTCATGGATCGGTTATAACTGATCAGATTAAACAGGATCAAAGGTAAAAGCGACAATGCTCCTGTCCTGAAAAAAGGAAGATCTGTATAAGAGGTAGTTTTAGCCAGCCATGCCATCAATGTGAAAACAACAAAGAGATTAATGAACATCCAGAAGTTCCAGATCAGCTCCTTTCGGATGGTCCAATTTGCAGGATCAAATAAACGGGGAAAAATGCCCGGGAAGATCAAGGTATTCAGGAAAAGGGTAGCCGCAGTCAAGAAACCGGCTCCTAATACGAAATAGCCATCGTGCTCCGACTTCAGGAAATTGATACCCAACGGCTGGATATATAGGACAATGAGAATAAACCCCATGCTAACAAACAAGATTGTTCGTGCATTGTGCTTAAAATTATTGTTGAACTGGTATGGCTGATTTAAATTCTCAAACATCTCAATCTATTTCTATATCTGTTTCCTGCAGAGTATCCGATGAAATCAATAATTAAAATGTGATTTAACCGGTTGAATATTTGCACTTACAGAGATTTCTCGTTCTTCCTTCTTCCCTTTAATGCTGCCCTCAATGATATTGTCACCTTTGTTCATTTTACCCTTAAAAATCAGGCTCTTATCTCCATCCGTCATAACAAACGAAAACTGGATATTACCATTTTTACTTTCCTTGAGTTTGAAATCACTCAGAATACCCTTCATGTGGTCAGAGCCAGAAAAGGTAGTCAATACCAGGGCTGCAGATTTTTGCATCATGAACTTGTCTTTATTGACTGTTATAAAATTCCCTTCAGGCTCAATTCCAGCCATTCTACCTTCATTATCCACAAATGAGTAGAGACTCAGGAGGAAAACCTGATCTTTCAAGGCATTTACTGCTTCAGAATATTCACGCTGCCTTTCTCCGTTGTTCCCCACGGATTTTTTTTTGTCATTTGGTACTGCACCAACATTGGATGAAGAAAACATCGAAACAAGAACGAGTAAGAATAGCCAAAAAATAATATTTGTTCTCATGTGATCAATAATAGTTGAAATGGTAAATCATTTATGATTATCCGGGGCAAACGAAGGTGCCGTCACATATTTCAGAAATATAGTTTATTTTTTGAAAAGATAATCATATTTGGCAGAAAAATACAAAAGCCCCGGAGTTACTCCGGGGCTTTGCGGTCTGGACGGGACTCGAACCCGCGACCCCCTGCGTGACAGGCAGGTATTCTAACCAACTGAACTACCAAACCAAAGTACTCCCAGGCTACCCCAAAAGCAGTGCAAATATACGACTAGTTTTGTTTATCTGCAATGAACTTTCAATAAAAATAGGACATACCACCCTTAGCATCATCTATTTCGTTGAAATTCAATAAGTCAAACTGGAAATGCCGACTAATTATTAAGTCAAAACGCATTTTTACCTGTCCGGAGATTTTTGTGTTCAAACAGGAAATACGCAGGTTCAAGGCCGGAAGAAAGAAAAATGGACACTGCCGTAAACTCTCTGTTCTACCAGATTGGGATGAGATGCAAAATTGTCACTCTTGCCATGTTCCAGAATGAACAAGCCGCCTGGATTAACCAGTTCATGCTTTAACACAAGATCCGGAATTTCCTTGAGGGTAGCTAATTGATAGGGAGGATCAGCAAAAATAAGATCATATTTTTCAGTACATCGCGGAATGAACTTGAGTACATCGTATCTTAACAGATGTACAATCATTTCAAGTTTCAGTTGCTGAATGACAGATGAAATAAAAGCGTAATGTACATGATCAATTTCTACGGAGGTGACAGACTTGCATCCCCTGGAAGCAAATTCGAAAGATATACTTCCGGTTCCGGCAAAAAGATCCAGAACGCTTGTTTCTTCAAAATCTATCCTGTTGTTCAGTATATTGAACAGATTCTCCCTGGCAAAATCGGTTGTCGGCCTGGCCTTGAAATTTTTTCCGGGTTTAAAGAGCCGGCCTTTAAGTTCCCCACCTATTATTCGCATTTGTAGAGATCAAGAAGTGAAGTAAAATAGTGATCCGATAGCTGACTAAAAGTATAGCTGTAAGTAAACAGAGAGGTCGGACTGGCAAATACAGTTTTCCTGATGTATTTTTTAAAAGACTGGTACAATGGATTTGTTTGCTGAAAATAACCGTGGATAATCAGTTCTGTTGAATCTGTTGAAAGTTTTAGCTGGTCAAAAATATACAGGACATAATAGAGCACATCCGTATCACCTGAATAATTGAACTGATTGCACAACAATAGTTTTGAACCGGATACTACAATGATTTCAAAATAGCTTCTGAAAAAATTCAGATGTACCTGCTTTCGATCCGGAAGATTTTTATTCTCCTTTAATGCTCTTTCGATCAATGGGAAAAGGTTGTGCCTGATGGTTGCCTTCGGAAATTTAAGAACCAGGAATTCTTTAAGGTTATCCGGGATACTGAAAATACACCAGGCTTCACCTTTAGAAAGCAGCGTCTTTTCCAATGAATAGCCTTTTTCGGCTTCATGGTTAAAACTAAAATACTTTTCTGCTAATCCATTCTGGAAGAAAGCCTGGGGAACCAATGTAAATTTTTCAGTCGCGTAAATAATTTCCGTACTTTTAAATTTCATGTTCAGGTACTCGTCCTCATTCATCAATTCACGAATCTTCATAAAAAGCAAACGCGGACGTTTCAGGAAGAAATTAAAAGATTTCAACACCGTATATTTACCTTTCGGGATATCGAGGATGGCATAGGAAAAACCATCCAGGCTTATCTGAATGGATAGATGATATAAATTACTCTGTTCGCGATCGAATGCCTTGTCGATAAAACAGATGTCTTGCATGGAATCTCTTTATAGGTTTTCCCCGGTAACTCAGTTAACTTCCGCTTAAGCCGGAAACAGAACAAGAGCACCGAGACAGGTAAATAATCCAAAATACCAAAAGAAGAATAAAATCAATGAAATATTGAATCGATTTTTTTCGTTTTCTTCGCAATAAATTGGTTCACAATCCACAAATTTAGAAATTTATTCGACTCTTTTAAACCAACTCTTTTAAATAACAACCTAATGAAGAATTTTATCTCCGGTTTGATCATTCAGAAACTTGGACACGAACCAACGTCGGGTCAGAAGGAGATGATAGATAAGCTGGCAGATTTCGTTTCTTCTCCTGATAGTGACTCTTTGTTCCTGTTAAAAGGTTATGCCGGGACCGGAAAGACATCTGCCATCAGTGCGCTGGTAAAAGTGCTGGACGAGTTGAAAATCAAATTTGTACTGTTAGCCCCTACCGGGAGGGCTGCAAAAGTGCTTTCAAAGCAAAGCGGTAAATCCGCCTCGACCATTCATAAGAAAATATATCGTCAGCAATCGGGAGCAGATGGTCTGAGTAAATTTTCCCTGGACAGGAACTTAAGCAAAAACACGGTCTTCGTCGTTGATGAAGCCTCCATGATTTCAAATCTGCCGCAGGATCACAGCGTTTTTGGTTCTGGTTACCTGCTGTCTGATTTAATCGAATATGTAACAGCGGGGTTCAACTGCAAACTGATTGTGTCGGGTGATACGGCACAACTTCCACCTGTGGGGCTGGCCATGAGTCCTGCGCTGGAAACCGATGAATTATCCCTCTTTGGACTGGATGTGATATCACAGGAGTTAAGGGAAGTTGTCAGACAGTCCCTGGACTCAGGCATTCTTGCCAATGCGACATTCATCCGTAACCGGATTCTGGATGAGTCACCTACCGGATTCTGGCACATCAATATGAAGGGATTTCAGGATGTAGTTCAATTGGGCGGTGACCAGTTGATTGAGGAAATTTCCAATTGCTACAACCGTTTTGGCATGGAAGAGACGATCGTCATCACACGTTCCAACAAGCGTGCCAATTTATTTAACGAAGGCATCCGAAAGACCATTCTTTACCAGGAAGATGAAATCATGAAGGGGGATTTGCTGATGATTGTCAAGAACAATTATCACTGGTCGAAACAACTCGAGGAACTCGACTTTATTGCCAATGGGGATATTGCAGAGATCGTCAGGATCAGGAAATACGAGGAGCGCTACGGCTTTCATTTCGCCAACGTGGTTCTTCGACTGACAGATTATCAGGATATGGAAGTTGAGTGCAAAATCTTGCTGGAAACCCTGAAAGTAGAGGCTCCTGCTTTATCATCCGACGATAATAAGCGGCTGTTCGAGGCCATCTCCGAAGATTACCTCGAAATCCGGAACAAGCGTGAACGGTGGAAAAAAATAAGGGAAGATCCCTGGTTCAACGCACTTCAGGTAAAATATTCCTATGCAGTGACCTGCCACAAGGCCCAGGGCGGACAGTGGAAGGCCGTATTCCTGGACCACGGCTACCTGACACCGGAAATGATGGACAGGGAATTTTTGCGCTGGTTGTATACCGCCTTTACCCGCGCCGAAGAACGTCTCTATCTTGTCAATTTTCACAAGGAATTTTTTCCGGATAATAAATAAAATCTTCGGAAGTCCCGGAAGGTTTTGAGAAAATTTGTGCAATGAACGTTTCAATCCAACTAAACACTTCAAACTTTACTACAATTCAAAGCAATCTCCATCGCTCGCTTCATAGGTTTCCGGAAAGATCTCCCTGGCTTCCTCCACAAGGGTTGAAGCAGTTTTGTACCTGGATGAGAAGTGCCCAATGACCAGTTTTTTCACCTTGGCAGCCTTTGCCATCTCAGCCGCCTGAATGGAGGTACTATGGAAAGTCTTTTTGGCCAGGTCGGCCAAATCACCTGCAAAGGTGGCTTCATGGTAAAGAAGATCAACTCCCTCAATTGTTGGGACGATTTTCTTCAAAAAAAGGGTATCCGTACAAAAGGCATAACTCCTGACCGGGTTTGAAGGCAGAGTTAGTTCCTTGTTGGAAACAACGGTACCATCAGCCAGAACAAGATCTGCTCCTTTCTTTATGTTCAACCGCTGAGAAACCGGTATTTCAAAACGTTTCAATGCCTGCTTGTCCAAATGCAATTCTGAAGGCAGTTCCTGGAATAGGAAGCCGCAGCAGGATATCCTGTGTTTTAGTGGGAATGATGTTATCCGAATTTTCTTATCTTCGAAAACGACGGCATTTCTTTTAAAATTCAATGGATGATATTTGACTGTCAGGTCTGTAACCTCATTCATAAACTTCATCATGCCTTCCATCATCGGCTGAAGATCCGAATGGGCATAAATGTGCAACTCCCCCTTCTTTCCATAGAGTGCAAGCGACGAAATCAGTCCGGGCAAACCGTAAATATGGTCGCCATGAAGGTGAGAAATGAAGATATGGTTAATCTTCCCCATTTTGAATCCAAATTTTCGGAGCTGAATCTGGGTGCCTTCCCCGCAATCCAAAAGGAACAGTTGTTCGTTAAGCCGAACCACCTGCGCAGTCGGGAACCTCGTGGAGGTCGGCAAGGCTGAACTGCTTCCAAGGATTGTTACGGAAAAAGAATTCATAATAATCTGGTTATGGATGATATCCAAAGGAATATCAAAGTTTAAAGATAAAAAAACCCGGCAGAATAGCCGGGCTTTTTATTATTTTGAGAACAAAAGGAGATGAAATTATTTCTTCTCGTTTTCTTCCATTTGTGTACGCAGGGCAGCCAATTCGCTGATATCTCCAAGAGTCGTTTTTTCCATGGTATCTTTTACCGGTTTAACACTCTTTGGAGCTGTCTGCCTGGTGGCAGTTTTTTTCTTGGCCGTTTCATCCGTTTTCTTCACATCCTCATAAACACGTGAGTGAGAAAGAATGATTCTCTTGGCTGATTTGGAGAATTCAATAACCTTGAATTCCAGTTTTTCATCCATTTTCACGTGAGATCCATCTTCCTTAACCAGGTGACGTGGAGTTGCAAAACCCTCAACACCATAAGGCAGAGAGATGACAGCACCCTTGTCGAACAGGTCGATGACGGTACCTTCGTGAATAGAATCAACCGTGAAGATAGTTTCGAATACATCCCATGGATTTTCTTCGAGTTGTTTGTGGCCGAGGCTCAGACGACGGTTTTCCTTGTCGATGTCGAGTACCTGGACTTCAATCTCAGACCCGATGGAGGTAAACTCAGACGGGTGCTTGATTTTCTTGGTCCAACTCAGATCGCTGATGTGGATCAATCCATCAACACCTTCTTCAATTTCTACAAAGACACCGAAGTTGGTGAAGTTGCGGACTTTGGCAGTATGTGAAGAGCCAATCATATATTTCGTTTCGATCTGTGACCATGGGTCATTCTTCATTTGCTTGATACCCAACGACATTTTGTGTTCGTCACGATCAAGCGTCAGAATGGTAGCTTCAACCTCGTCGCCTACTTTCAGGAAGTCCTGGGCAGAACGTAGATGCTGTGACCAGCTCATTTCTGAAACGTGAATCAAACCTTCAACGCCGGGAGCAATTTCGATAAATGCGCCGTAGTCAGCAATGACTACAACTTTACCTTTCACAACATCACCAACTTTAAGGTCAGCACTGACGTTGTCCCATGGGTGAGATGCGAGTTGTTTCAAACCAAGGGCGATTCTCTTCTTCTCATCATCGAAGTCGAGGATAACCACGTTGATTTTCTCGTCCAGCTGTACAATTTCGTTCGGATGAGCTACGCGGCCCCAGCTAAGGTCTGTGATGTGAATAAGACCGTCTACGCCGCCAAGGTCGATGAACACACCGTAAGAGGTGATATTCTTAACCGTACCTTCGAGTACCTGTCCTTTTTCAAGTTTGGAGATGATGTCTTTCTTCTGTTGTTCCAGTTCGGCTTCGATAAGCGCCTTGTGGGATACAACAACATTTCTGAATTCGTGGTTGATTTTAACCACCTTGAATTCCATCGTTTTTCCGACATAGATATCGTAGTCACGAATTGGCTTGACATCGATCTGTGATCCCGGAAGGAATGCTTCGATTCCGAATACATCTACAATCATACCGCCTTTCGTACGGCATTTGATAAATCCGGTAATAATTTCGTCGTTTTCAAGGGCTGCATTGACGCGATCCCAGCTGCGCATCGCACGTGCTTTCTTGTGGGATAACGTTAACTGGCCTTTCTTGTCTTCAAGGGTTTCGACATAGACCTCAACCTTGTCGCCCACTTTCAGGTTCGGGTTATATCTGAATTCATTGACAGAAACAATACCGTCAGATTTGTAGCCAATGTTGACTACCACTTCACGCTTGTTCATTGAGATCACGATACCATCAACACATTCTTTCTCCTGTAGGATGGAAAGTGTGTTGTCGTACATGTCTGTCATTGTTTGTTTGGAAGATGAACCTTCTGTGGATTTTTTACCTTCGAAGGCATCCCAGTCAAATTCCTCTTCGCTGGCTGCGGCGGATGCGGTTTCAATGATAACCGGTGTTTTAGCCACAACAACTTTTTCTTTAACCACAGGCGCTTCAACAACTGCAACAGGCTCAGCTATCACGGTTTCTTCAGCAACTGCTTTTACTTCTTCTGCAACCGGAGTTTCAACTACGGCTTCTTCCGCAACTGCGGCAACTTCTTCAGCAACAGGTTCCTCTGTAACTGCAACAACTTCTTCCATTACAGGTTCATCTGCAACTACTGCAACTTCTTCTGCAACAGGTTCCTCTGCAACTACTGCAACTTCTTCTGCAACAGGTTCTGCAACAACTTCTGCTGCAACTTCTGCCACTGGTGTTTCTTCTTTAATTTCCGGGGTAGTGGGCTCAACAGCAGAATTTTCTACTGTCTCATTCACTTCCAGATTCTCTTTGTTTTCACTCATTTTTAGATTCTCTTGAAATTAATAAATTAGACATTATTTTGAATGGGCGCAAAGGTAGAATTAATTATTCAAAGTTCAAACTATCAAGCCAAAAATTATTCGTCAGATAATCTATTGATTAATAAACAATTATAAATGATTGCAGCAATTGAATTCAATGACTGTCGCGTTGTAAAATTTTAATGTGAAAGGGTAAAATTTTAAAAGTAATTAAAGAATTTTCATTACTTTCAAACAGTGAAGCCCGTCTTAGTAGTGAATAACCATAATTGACCTTAATAATCAATGGCACAAGAGATTGAACGAAAATTCCTGTTGGTTACTGATGATTTTAAAAAGTTTGCTACCAATTCAACAAGGATCACTCAGGGTTATCTCACTTCCCTTCCTGAACGGACAGTTCGTGTAAGAATCAAAGGAGACAAGGGATACATCACCATCAAGGGAGCTGCAAGTGCCTCCGGAGCTACCAGGTACGAGTGGGAAAAAGAGATCCCTGTTGATGATGCTGCTGAATTATTGAAACTCTGTGAGCCCGGAATAATTGACAAAGTCCGTTATGAGGTCAAATCGGGAATGCACATCTTTGAGGTAGATGTGTTTCAGGGAGAAAACCAGGGGCTGATCGTTGCAGAAGTCGAACTATCCACAGAAGATGAGTCATTCGACAAACCTGCATGGATCGGAGAAGAAGTAACAGGAAATGTAAAATATTATAACTCCATGCTGGTCAAATCACCTTACAGCAGTTGGTAAAACACGCATTTTCAATACATCAGTCATCAAAAAAGCTTAAGGCATGATAAACATTGCATTATTTGGCCCTCCGGGTGCCGGAAAAGGAACCCAATCCTCCTTCCTGATAGAAAAGTATGACCTTTTTTACATCTCAACTGGTGATTTGTTGCGTAAAGAGTTGGCAGAAGAGACAAAATTGGGTCTGGAAGCAAAAAGCATTATTGCGGCCGGGAAACTCGTTTCCGATGAAATTATTGTTCAGATTATTGAAAAAACAATCAAGGAAAATCCCCAAGCCAACGGGTTCCTATTCGATGGATTCCCAAGAACATATATACAGGCATACATTCTGGAAGGCCTGATGATCAAATTGAACACTTCCCTGAATTGTCTCATCAGTATCGAAGTACCTGAAGACGAATCAGTTTCCAGGTTACTTAACAGGGGACTCACATCAGGTAGGCTGGACGATAATGAACTAATCATCCGGAACAGGCTGAAAGAATACGAAGAAAAGACACTTCCGGTACTTAATTTTTACAAGGAAAAAGGGAACTATGTCTCTATCGACGGAAACAAGGAAATCACTGAAGTAACTTCACAAATTGAAGAAATCATCAACAAGGAACTGAGCAAAAAGTTGATGAACGTGGTAATTTTTGGTTATCCGGGTTGCGGAAGGGGATCGCAGGGGATGGAATTATCGAAAAAATACGGACTCGAATATATTTCTACAGGAAGAATGCTGGAAGAAGAAATCGAACTTGATACTGAATTGGGGAGAAAAATTACTCAAATATACGAGAACGGTGAATTGGTCCCCGATGAAATTGTCGTACCGCTTCTATTGCAGAAAATCAAAAATTCAAACACGGCTAAAGGATTCATATTCAAGGGATTTCCTAGAACATTGGTACAATCGTACATCTTGGATGGAATTCTGAAAAAACATAACTCTTCAATTTGTAAAATTATTGATATTCAAGTCAGTACGCTTGAATTAATTTCCAGGCTAAGCAATCGCAGCAAAACTACTCATTGCAAGCCTTATGACACCGACACTGAAAAAATTGTCAGAAGACTGAAGGATCACGAACAAAAAACGATACCTGTTCTGGATAAGTACAAGGAGATCCACGATGTTGCTATTGTCAATGGAGAAGCGCCATTCGATGTGGTGTTCGAGAGGCTGTCTGCCGAAATTGAAAATGGATTTAAAAATTTAAGATAAGGTCATATCTCAATAATTTATGATGCAAAAAAGCATTTGGAAATTATAATGTTCCAAATAACCTTTAACTGCAAGGGGATTCAAAAAATTGAAACAATCAGGTAACCCCAAATTTTTATTAAGGAACAACAAATAACTTTGGTTTTTCAGCTTTTCTATTACCTTTACCTTCACCAATCGAACCTTCAAATTGGCTAGAAAAATGAAGATAATCGTCACAGGATCAAAAGGTCAACTTGGCCGTTCTATTCAGGAACTTTCATCCGGCTATCCGGAACTCCAATGCGTTTTCACCGATATTGAAGAACTCGATATATGCGATCCCGCCCAGATTGACAGGTTTTTTACGGATGTAAATCCTTCGGTTTTAGTCAATTGTGCGGCATATACGGCAGTAGACAAAGCTGAAAAGGATGAAGTCATGGCCGAAAAGATCAATCACCGTGCTGTGGCTAATCTCGCCAATGCCTGCAAGAAAACCGGTACGAAACTCATACATATTTCTACCGATTATCTTTTCGACGGAGAGAAATCAACCCCCTACCATGAGAAAGATATTGTAAGGCCGAGGTCGGTTTACGGAATCACCAAACTGGAAGGAGAAACGGCCATATTGCGTGCAGAAATTAAGTCAATCATCATACGAACTTCATGGCTTTATTCTGCTTTTGGTAACAATTTCGTGAAAACGATGTTGCGGCTGGGAAGGGAAAGGGATCAGCTTGGAGTCGTTTCTGATCAGGTGGGTACGCCGACCTATGCCGGCGATCTGGCCAAAGTCGTGCTGGATATTCTTCAGATGACTGCGACAGACAGCAAGCGCTTCGTTACCGGCATCTACCATTATTCCGATGAAGGAGTGGCCAGCTGGTACGATTTTACGAAAGCAATCTTTGAATATTCTCCGGAAATTACCTGCCAGGTAAATCCGATCGATACAAGTGCCTATCCAACTCCGGCTAAACGTCCGGCTTATTCTGTTTTGAATAAATCAAAAATCAAAACTACTTTTGGCATCGGGATTCCCTATTGGAGAGATAGTCTGAAAATATGTCTTATCAAATTGCAAGAAGATGCAAACAAATAAAATTCCCGCCAATGTGCTTCAGAAAGCACAGGAATGGATTAATGGCAACTATGATGCTGCCACCAAGGCAGAGGTAAAAAGATTGTTCGACAAAGAGGATCCAAGCGACTTGATTGATGCTTTTTACAGGGATCTTGAATTCGGAACTGGTGGACTTCGCGGCATCATGGGTGTTGGATCCAACAGGATGAATATCTATACCGTCGGTGCCGCTACCCAGGGCCTCAGCAACTACCTGAAACAGGTATTCTCTCATTTGCCAGAGATCAAGGTCGCGATCGGTCACGATTGCAGAAATAACAGCCGACTATTCTCAGAAACTGCCGCAGCCATTTTCTCAGCCAATGGCATCAAAGTCTATCTGTTTGATTCATTGAGACCAACTCCCGAACTCTCCTTTGCCATTCGCGAACTTGGATTGCAGAGCGGAATCATCCTGACGGCTTCGCACAATCCGAAAGAATACAATGGCTACAAGGCCTACTGGGATGATGGCTCACAGATTGTGGAACCACACGACGAAAATATCATTGAAGAAGTCGGCAGGATCAAAGTGGATGATATCCGCTTTACCGGAAAACCTGAATTGATCCTTCCACTTGGAGCTGATATGGATGAGAGATACCTGAAGAAAGTGGTATCCGTGTCCCTTTCTCCTGAAGCCATAAAAAGACAACATGATCTCAAAATAGTTTATACTCCGATCCATGGAACCGGAGTTAAACTGGTTCCCATGGCGCTTGCTAAAATGGGGTTCACCAATGTCATCCACATTCCGGAACAGGATGTGGTTAGCGGAGAGTTCCCCACAGTTATCTCGCCCAATCCTGAGGAACCCGCAGCACTTGCACTGGCACTTAAGAAAGCTGTTGAAGTGGATGCCGACCTTGTGATGGCTACGGATCCGGATGCCGACCGGCTTGGAATTGCAGTTAAAAATGACAAGGGTGAGTTCATCCTTGTCAATGGCAACCAGACAGTCCTGATATTCCTGTATTACATCATCACCAAAAGGAAAGAACTGGGATTGCTTACAGGAAAGGAATATGTCGTCAAGACCATCGTCACCTCCGAATTGGTGGCTGATATTGCCACAAAAAACAATGTGGAATACTATGATTGCTACACAGGATTCAAGTATATCGCAGAGGTGATCAGGGACAATGAAGGCAAGAAAACCTACATCGGAGGCGGAGAAGAGAGCTTTGGCTTCCTCCCTGCTGATTTTGTGCGTGACAAAGATGCAGTCACCTCTTGTGCACTGATGGCTGAAATCGCCGCATGGGCAAAAGACAACAAACTTACCCTTTTCGAACTCCTCCAGAACATTTATCTGACTTATGGTTATTCCAGGGAAAAGATGAAATACATTGTTCGCAAGGGAAAAACCGGAGCGGAAGAAATTGAACAACTGATGGTTAAGTTCAGGAACAATCCTCCGCAAATGTTGGCCGGTTCAAAACTTGAATGGGTGAAAGATTATGATACGCTTATCGAGAAGAATGTACTCACCGGTGAGCAAAAACCAATAAATCAGAAAACAACTGCCAACGTATTGCAGTTCTTTACTGTGGACGGGACAAAAGTATCGGTGCGCCCTTCGGGAACTGAACCAAAAATCAAATTCTACATCGAGGTGAAGGCTCCACTGGCTTCACGGGAAGATTTTGACGCTGTCGAATTATCTACCCTGCATAAAGTGGAAGAAGTTATGAACGATTTAGCAATTTAAAATATATAAACCATGAGAACACTATTACTGGCAGCCGCCTTGCTTTTATCTTTTGCTTCAATCGCACAGAAGGTTGATACACCTAAGCCTGCAGCACAAAAACCGGAACAATCCAGGGAAGAACTTGCAAAAATGAAACCTGAGATGACCGAATTCTGGGATCCTGAAGTTGCAGTAGTAACTCCGGGACAAACCCCGGTTGATGCCCCCTCAGATGCAATAGTACTATTCGACGGTACACCTGAAAGTTTCAATGCCAACTGGACCAATGCCAAAGGTGAACCATCAGGTTGGAATGTTGCTGAGAACTGTGTGACAGTCGTAAAAGGCGCCGGCATTATTAGAAGCAAAACGGAGATGATGGATTTTCAGCTTCATATTGAATGGCGCACACCTTCAGAGGTTAAAGGCGAAAGTCAGGGACGTGGCAATTCAGGCATTTTCCTTCAGGGAAGATATGAATTGCAAGTTTTGGATAACTACCAAAACAGGACCTATCGCAATGGCCAGGCAGGATCCATCTACAAACAATATGCTCCTCTGGTGAACGTTTGTAAAAAACCTGGAGAATGGCAGGTCTATGATGTAATTTATACCGCACCCAGGTTCAAGGAGGATGGCACCGTCTTTTCTCCTGCACGCGTCACCGTCCTGCAGAATGGTGTATTGGTCCAAAATAATATTTCACTTTTCGGCCCGACAGAATACATAGGCATCCCTAAATATGTCGCTCATGGTGCGGCTCCCCTTGAGTTACAGGATCATGGAAATCCTGTAAGCTACAGGAATATCTGGGTTCGGAAACTTTAAAAACGATTGCCTAAAATGCGCTAGAATGTCTAAAGTGCCTATAGTCCGGAATCCCCAACTTTAGGCACTTTAGGCACTTTAGGCACTTTAGGCACTTTAAATACTTTAGGCACTTTTTATGGAAAAAATCCTCATCCTTGATTTCGGTTCCCAGTACACACAGTTGATTGGCCGCAGGGTTCGCGAGTTGAATGTATTTTGTGAAATTCATCCGTTTAACCATTTTCCGGCCATTGATGATTCGGTAAAAGGTGTGATCCTATCGGGAAGTCCCTATTCCGTCAGGGATGAAAAGGGCCCTAGAATTGACCTCTCGGCCATCAGGGGGAAAATTCCATTGCTGGGTGTTTGCTACGGGGCACAGTACCTTGCTCACTTCTTTGGGGGTGAAGTAGCGGCATCCGACTCAAGGGAATATGGCAGGGCTCATTTGAGCGTAACAGACAACAGCAGCCCGCTCTTCAGGAAGATCAGTGAAAACTCGCAGGTCTGGATGTCACATGGGGATACCATCGTCCGTATGCCTGAGAATTACAAGGTTTTAGCCTCTACCGAGGATGTAGAATATGCGGCATTCATGATCAATGATGAGCCTACTTATGCCATCCAGTTTCACCCTGAAGTGTACCATACGACGGAAGGAACCCAACTGCTTAGGAATTTTCTCGTAGATATCTGTGGTTGCAGCCAGAACTGGACTGCCGACTCCTTTGTCGAAGCTACCATCTCTGCACTGCGTCAAAAATTGGGTAACGACAAGGTAGTGCTGGGCCTCTCCGGAGGTGTGGATTCCAGTGTTGCCGGTGTCTTGCTGCACAGGGCGATAGGAACCAATCTTACCTGCATTTTTGTGGACAACGGGTTATTGCGGAAAAATGAATTCTCTGATGTATTGGATTCCTACAAGGGAATGGGACTGAATGTAATCGGAGTAGATGCCAGGGAGAAATTCTGGAACGACCTTCGCGGCATCAGTGACCCCGAAAAGAAAAGGAAGACCATAGGAAGGAATTTCATAGAAGTCTTTGATGTGGAGGCCCATAAAATACAGGATGTCAAATGGCTGGCGCAGGGGACTATTTACCCCGATGTAATAGAGTCTGTGTCCGTGAACGGTCCTTCGGCTACCATCAAATCGCATCACAATGTGGGTGGGTTGCCGGAAAAAATGAAATTGAAGGTGGTTGAGCCACTTAACCTGCTGTTCAAGGATGAAGTGAGAAGAGTAGGCAGGGCGCTTGGGATCAAGGATGAACTCCTTGGTCGCCATCCTTTCCCGGGCCCGGGACTGGGTATCCGGATTCTCTCAGACGTGACTCCGGAAAAAGTAAGGATTCTGCAGGAAGCCGATGCCATCTTTACACAGGGACTTCGTGATTGGGGACTCTATGACAAGGTCTGGCAGGCGGGTGTAATGCTTCTCCCTGTACAATCAGTCGGAGTAATGGGTGATGAAAGGACCTACGAAAATGTAGTGGCACTCCGCGCCGTTGCTTCTACCGATGGCATGACTGCAGACTGGGTTCACCTGCCTTATGAGTTTCTGGCAAAAGTTTCAAACGACATCATCAACAAGGTAAGGGGAATCAACAGGGTGGTATACGATATCAGTTCCAAGCCTCCGGAAACGATTGAGTGGGAATAAACAAAATTAGTAGAGACGCGATTCATCGCGTCTTTTTTTTGAATGGGCGGAATTCCTGGAGACGCGATAAATCGCGTCTCTACCCTACCACCACAATATTTTCAGGATTTAATTTTCTCTCTCCGCTCCATCTGTAAGCCGACAATTTTCCGGTAGTATGGACACAACTATCCAGGCAACAAATATTTTCCTGAACGATTTCATTGCCTCCCGACAAACAGTAATGCCCCAGAAAAACGATGGGTTCATCGGGGCCGTAAGGATCAAATGAAGGGGCAATCTCAACCGGAAAATGGTAATCGGGTAAAATGAATTTATTGCCAAAATAGAGTTGCCTGAAAGTCTTGTTTTTGGGATCTGTCCACCATTGAAGCAAAAAGGTTTTTCGGCTCAATCCTTTGCTGCACTTAATGATCAGATCTTTTGGACATCTGAACTCTAGCCCTTTCAACAATTTGTACACAATCGAGGCCATGTCGGGACGATTTTCGTGCATCTCTCTCAAAAATTTTTTCTTCAAACGGCCGTGGGGCAAATAATCCTTTAATTTTTCAATCTCTTTGTCATTCCAGTAAGCATGAGCTATTCTGATTTCACCCAGGTCAAGAAAAAACGGGAGTGTTCTCATCCATTTCAGGTTATCGATCCACTCCTCATTGAAATCCTGGTAAACAGTCAGGGTCTTCTGGATCTGATTTCTGTTCCCTGCAATATGGCGCTGCATGAAAGTCCCGTTATCATCCTTGATATGGTAAAGGATGCAGCTGTATTCATGGTTGCCAAGAATAGCCAATGCGCTGCCAGCCTCTACCATCCCCCGAACCAATGTCAGGGTTTCACGAATCTCGGGACCCCTGTTGATAAAATCACCAACAAAAATAGCCTTTCTCAAAGGGTGCCGCCAAACACCCTCAACACGCTTATATCCCAGCCTTAAAAGGAGCAGTTTAAGCAGTGAAGCATAACCGTGAGTATCTCCAATAATATCGTAACCGTCCATCTTGTAATCTGTAGTCATCTGTAGTCGGCAACCATAATAATATTATGTTCTATGTAAAGGTAGATTTATCGCTCTAATTATCAAAAATTATTTCTAAGGTGAAAATATAGCCGGGGAATGACAAAATTTATGTTTTTAAACTTTCAAAGAATCCTTCAATTGTATAAGTTTACATCCGCTCTTTCATAATTTATCAAAACTTAAACTTTTTTAACGACCATGACATGATCCTCCACCAACGCGAGTACGATTATTGTGAGTACTCCCAACGCATCGGGAACAAATAAAAACTAAATTTTAAACAGATGAATATCAAAAAAGAAGTTTTCGGTCAGTGCCCGAAAGGAGAAAAAGCTTTCCTCTACTCGCTGGTCAATCCAAACGGAATAACTGTCAAAATCACGAATTACGGGGCCATCATCACGGCCATTGAGATGAAGGATAAAAATGGAGACAAGGAGAATGTAGTTCTCGGCTTCAAATCCATGGATGAATATCTTTCTCCCGATTACCTGGCCAACTATCCTTATTTTGGAGCCGTTTGCGGAAGATTTTGCAACCGCATTGCGGGTGGAAAACTAAATGTTGAGGGAGTCGATTATCAATTGTTCATCAACAATGGTCCCAACCATCTTCACGGAGGTCAGACAGGTTTCGACAAAGTAATATGGTCGCCCAAAACAATTGAAATGCCTGACTTTGTTGGACTCGAATTAAAATACAGGAGCGTCCATCTCGACGAAAATTATCCCGGGAACCTGGATGTCAGCATCCTCTACAAATTGACCCATAAAAATGAATTGCAAATTGAATATAAGGCAGTTACTGACCGCACTACGGTAGTCAACCTAACGAATCATACCTATTTTAACCTGAATGGAGGCAAAGAGAATATTTTCAATCATCAGTTGCGTATCAACAGCAAGAAAAGAACTGTCAACGATTCCACGCTCATTCCGACTGGTGAGATTGAAGAAGTAACCAATACTCCTTTCGATTTTTCAGTTGCTAAACCGGTCGGAAAAGATATCAGTGCTCTGCCGGATGGCTACGACCTCAACTATCCACTAGAAAATCCAGGCAACAAGATGATCCTCGCTGCAAAACTTTCTGAAGAACAAACCGGCAGATCTGTTACAGTTTTTACAAATGAACCTGGAATTCAGGTTTATACAGGATTCTATATCCCGGAACTAGGTGGTCGTTTTGGACGCTACAGCGGACTGGCCCTGGAAACCCAGCATTATCCGGATTCTCCCAATCATCCGGAATTTCCGACCACATTGCTGCATCCGGGAGAAACATACAAGTCAAAAACAACTCTATTATTCGAGACCCATTAAATCTGAAGTACACAAAAAACCGCAGGAATTCCTTTTTTACATCATTTAATCTGCACTATTTTTTAGACTTATACTTCTCCCAATTATCGGTGGTTATAAGAGAAGTAAAATTGCAAATAGACGAACATTCTATTCAAACATTCAAATTGTCAGAGTGTTACATGAAATATTTTGCATAAAAAACAGAAAAGAAGATTAAAAATGATATTTTCACAATCTGTAAAATTTAAGAGCTGAAAGATGAAGACATTGATCGAACTTTTTGAGACAAGTGTTCAGAATTTCCCCAACAACCCGCTGCTTTGGGAGAAACTAACAGACAAATATGAGCCTTCCAGCTACATGGAGATTCAGCAATCCGTTTATCAGTTTGGTGCCGGACTAATGGCACTCGGACTCAAAAAGGGTGAACGTGCCGGTTTGTTATCTGAGGGAAGAAACTTCTGGCTGATCAGTGAACTCTCCATTCTGTATTGCGGCGCAATCAACGTGCCCCTTTCCGTCAAACTGGAGCCGTCAGAACTGAAGTTCCGGATCGAGCATTCCGGTGCCAAGATGATGATCGTATCAGCCGGACAGGCCTCAAAACTTACAGAAATCATAGGTCAGCTACCCTCCCTCGAACTTGTAATTGTTATGGATGGGGTTGCCAACCCTAACGCAAGGGAAATCTCTTTTGAAGATGTAGTTGCCAAGGGAGTTGCTTTCCTCTCTTCACCTGAAAACAAAATAGCTTTTGAGGAAGTCTGGCAAAATATTCAGCCTGACGATGTAGCAAATATCTCCTATACCTCAGGAACTACGGCCGATCCGAAAGGAATCATGCTGACACACTACAATTATACCATCAACGTCATACAGGCACATTCCGTCCTTGAGATTTATGCCCATTACATCACGCTGGCAACACTTCCATGGGACCACTCTTTTGCACATACGGCCTGCCTGTACACATTCATGCTGAAGGGAGCGTCTGTTGCTTCCATTCAAAGCGGAAAGACCCCCCTGGAGACGCTGCGCAATGTTCCGCAAAATATCAAGGAAATCAAGCCGCACATCATGATGAGTGTACCGGCTCTCTCTAAAAATTTCAGAAAGAACATTGAGAAAGGGATACAGGGCAAGGGCTCCTTCACTGAGAAGCTCTTCAACCACGCTTTAAAAGTGGGGTATTCCTACAATGGGGATGGCTGGAACAAGGGAAAAGGCTGGAGAGCTTTACTCAAACCGATGGTTTCACTTTATGATAAAATGATCTTTTCGAAGATCCGTGAGAACTTCGGCGGAAACCTGCAATTTTTCATAGGTGGCGGCGCCTTGCTGGATATTGAGTTGCAAAGATTCTTCAGTGCGATTGGCATACCCGTTTTTCAGGGTTATGGATTAACAGAGGCTTCACCCATTATATCGGCCAATTGCCCGCAAGCAGTAAGATTCGGATCTTCTGGGAAAGTAGTAAAGTATCTTGAATGCAAGATCGTTGACAATGAAGGCATTGAAATGCCGACTGGCCAGAAAGGGGAGATCATCGTAAAAGGCGGTAATGTCATGAAGGGATACTGGAACAATCCAAAATCCACAAGCGAGACTATTGTTGATGGTTGGCTGCATACAGGTGACATGGGTTACATTTCCAAAGACAATTTTCTGTACGTCATGGGCAGGTTCAAGAGTCTGCTGATTGGCAATGACGGCGAAAAATACAGTCCGGAAGGCATTGAGGAGGCCATTGTTGACCAGTCGCCCATTATCGAACAGGCCATGTTGTACAACAACCAGAATCCCTATACGGTAGGAATGTTTGTACCAAATATGGCTGAGATTAGCCGCCAGTTGGAGAAGCAGGGTGTCACACTAAAAAGCGATGCCGGTTATGAAAAGGCATTGGAGATGATCAAAAATGAAGTCGACCAGTACAAGAAGGGTGGAAAATACGAAAATATGTTCCCCGAAAGATGGCTGCCCGCCTGCATGGTTGTTCTTCCGGAAGCATTTACGGAACAAAACCACATGCTCAACAGCACCATGAAGATGGTGCGCGGAAAAATTACAGAACATTACACCAGGGAAATTGATTTTCTATATACTCCTGAAGCAAAGAACATATTCAATCAGACAAATATTGGTGCATTGAAGCGTTGGACAAATCAGTGAAATACTGTTTGTAATTAGCTGATATTCTATGATTCGAAATATATTATGAGTACAAAAAGAGAAAATAGGAATGCCTATAAGCAGATGAAATTCAGAGTTGGAATTTTTCAAATTAAAAACTTACAAAACAATAAACTATTTCTAAAAACAAGTACAGATCTAGACAGAGCTTTCAATTCGGACCAGTTTCAATTAAAATTGGGAAGTCATAAGAATACGGAATTACAAAATGATTGGAATACATTTGGTTCTGACAATTTTGAATTTGGGCTTTTTGATGAACTTAAATCAGATGAAACAGCGACAGAATTAGAAATCAAAACCGATTTGAAAGAACTTTTAAAATTACATAAGGATCAATTACTTATAAATGGAAGTATGTTTTATTGATTACCTGGAAGTATCAGGAATTTTTAAAGAGTTATATTTTAGAAAATAGTACTGGCTGCCTTACAGAATTCATTGGAGACTCGTTCTATGCCTATGCTTATAGATAAACAAATTACATTCTATCTAAAACCAATCCTTCTATCAGCGCCCTTCGACGGGCTCAGGGTGCGCAATCGAAAATCCAAAATCCAAAATCCAAAATTTTTTCTATATTTGTGCCGTAATAGGGGTGCCTTAAACATACAGGCTGAGATCAAACCCATCGAACCTGTCCGGGTAATGCCGGAAAGGGAACATGAAATATCCGTTTCAAAAGTGTCTCCGACCTTGCATGTCTTCATTGCCTCTGTTGCTTATTAATTAATCAATTAATTACAGCGATGAAGAATATACTACTTTCCATTCTATTCCTGTTTTCTGCAGGACAAATTTCCGCACAATACAGACTTCAGGGCAGGGTGCTTAACCCAGCCGGTGAAACACTTCCCGGTGCTACAATCCAGATTGAGAATATCCACAGGGTCCTCGCAACGGACGCAAATGGCCAGTTTACTGTGGACGGATTAACGGAAAATCAGTGTTCCCTTCTTGTTTCATATGTAGGATATCGGACCTGGAAATCGAAACTAAATCTGAATAAAGGTCTAAATCAGGTTTCCGTAAACCTTGAAACTGCGGATATCATGACGGAGGATGTCATCGTCTCCGCTACCCGTGCAGGCAACAAGACCCCCATGGCCTATACCAATCTGGATATCAGCCACAATTCAGATAAACATTCCGGTCAGGATATGCCTTATCTCTTAAGCATGACCCCGTCACTTGTCTCTACGTCCGATGCCGGAACAGGTATCGGCTACACCAATTTCAGGATAAGGGGAAGTGATGCCAACAGGATCAACATGACAGTTAATGGGATCCCGTTGAATGATGCTGAATCACACTCTGTCTATTTTGTCGATCTGCCTGACTTTGCTTCTTCCACGGAAAACATACAGGTTCAACGCGGAGTCGGGAGTTCTACCAATGGGGCGGGAGCATTTGGAGGTACCGTCAATGTGCAGACCAGCAACCTGAACCAGAAGAGTTACGCTGACTGGAATACGATGGCAGGAAGTTTCAGGACCCTGAAGAACACAGTTGCAGTTGGTACCGGCCTGCTGGACGGGAAATTCATCGTGGAAGCCCGGTTGTCAAAAATCAATTCAGACGGCTATGTAGACAGGGGTTCGAGTGATCTCCACTCATTTTACCTGACGGGTGCCTATCTGACGGAGAAAACCATGCTGAAGGCCATCTTCTTCTCGGGAAAAGAAAAAACATACCAGGCATGGTACGGAGTTCCGTCATCCATGTTGGAGACTGACAGAACCTACAATCCGGCAGGTCTCATTTATGGCAAGGATGGTGAGGTTTCATTTTATGACAATGAAACCGACAATTACGAGCAGGATCATTACCAGCTGCATTACACCCATCAATTCGACAACAGGTTCAGCGCCAATCTCTCCCTGCATTATACTTATGGCAGGGGATATTACGAAGAGTACCGGCAGAATCAGGCGCTGACTGATTATCTGATGACTCCGATATCCGTTGGTGACTCAGTCATCAATGAGACAGATCTGGTTCGAAGGAAATGGCTCGACAACGATTTTTACGGAGCAATTGGTTCCGTCAGTTATAAGGAAAACAAAACGGAACTGATCATTGGCTCAGCCTGGAACAACTATTCGGGCGATAACTACGGGAATGTAATCTGGGCACAGTATTACGGGAATAATCCCATCAACCATGAATGGTACAGATCAAAAGGGATCAAAAAGGATTTCAATTTTTTCGCAAAACTCAATTACCAGCTTTCTCCGGGGTTATCAGTATACGCAGATGCCCAGTACCGGCATATCGACTACCGGATTAATGGTGTCGATGATAACCTTAGAGACATAACCCAAACGCACTTGTTCGATTTCTTCAATCCGAAAGCAGGAGTCTTTTATATCCTCAACAATCATCACAGTTTCTATTTCTCCTACGGAAACGGACACAGGGAACCTAACCGGAGCAACTACACGGATGCAGATCCGACCAAACCTGCTCCTACCCAGGAAACACTTCACGACTTTGAACTCGGATACAAGGGAACATTCCGAAAATACACCATGGGCATCAACCTATATAACATGAGATATCGTGACCAGCTAATCCTCACGGGCAGGATCAATGATGTAGGATCTGCCATCATGACAAACGTTCCCAAAAGTTACAGGATGGGATTTGAATATACGGGTAAGCTGGCACTATTAAAAAATCTGACCTGGGAACACCATGTAACCTTAAGCACAAATAAAATCGTTGATTTTGTGGAATATGTCGATGACTGGGACAACTGGGGAAATCAGATCACACATGATCTCGGGAAAACGGACATCGCTTTTTCCCCGTCAGTAATAGCTGGCAGCAATTTTTTCTGGCAGGCAACCAAACTACTGAATATCAATTTTCAGTCAAACTATGTTAGCAGGCAATACCTCGACAATACATCCAGCACCGACCGATCTTTGAATGCTTATTTTGTAAGTAATCTGAAATTTGAATATACTCTTCGACAAAAACTGGTAAAAAAGTGGGCTTTCTATGCTACACTGAACAATTTGTTCAATGAGAAATATGAATCAAACGGCTGGGTATATTCTTACTATTCAGAAGGCACCAGACAAAAAGAAGATGGCTTGTTCCCGCAGGCAGGAATTAGCTATCTTCTTGGTATGTCAATCGGATTCTAGGAAAAAATCAGGATAGGGAGAGATATCCGTTTTCTGTGATAATAAACTCCTTGCCCTCTTTCCTGCAATATCCCTTTTTCTCATTTTTATTGAGACAGTCGCTGGCATTCTGAAGCTTCTCAATCCCATAAGATTTCAACGCTTTTGAAATCATTGGTGTAGAAAGCCTGGATACATTGTTGTTCCTGGCGAGAAAAACAGCAGTGGCTAAGAATTTGCGAACCTGGTTGTTTACTACTTTTTTGTCTGTAATAAACTGGAAAAGAGGCGAATCAATAGTCTCTCCGGCAGGTTTTACCCCGACTGATTTTTTTCTCACATCTTTTTTATTGGGAGAAACCAATTGAGGGGCTCTATGCTTTTTTACGGCTTTTGGGGCAGAAATATCATTTGCCGCCAAAGGTTTCACAGTTTCTTTTGCAGTAGAAGGTACAGAAATTTTTGCAGCCCTGATTTTGGGCTCTTTGGCTATCTTCGGAATTTTCGCAACTTTGATTTTAGGCGTCTTGGCTATTTTTTCCTTGACAACCTTAACTTTTTGCACTTTCAGGGTTTTAGGCTTCTTAACGCGGATAGAGTCTCTAAGCCCTTTGCCTGCCCTGAATTTTGATTCCGGAGCCGCTTGTTTTTCCTCATTCACATCCTCAGCTTTTACTTCAATCACCTCTTCAACAACATTTTCTCCTTTTTTATGTATCGAAAGAAGAGAAGGTATCCTGTTAAGTACATTGTTCAACTGTTTCTCCACCCAGTCGTTATCGCCTGCACACGAAAAATGCAAATTTTCGAATGTGAAATCAATTTTTGATTCTGCCATTTTTTTATCTTTCATAATTTGGTAACTAATTGTCAGATAAACTAAAAGAATATCAATTCTATTACAAT
>CAIUUO010000226.1 GCA_903902325.1 uncultured Bacteroidia bacterium | reverse complement strand
CCCGGTTCAATTATTCTGACATTTTTTGGTTGGATATTATCCAAATTTACAACAAATAATCCGGCATTTTTGTTCAATTTGTTTGCGGGTTTTGTGGCCACCTCAACAGTCATCCTGGGTCTTCTCACTTTTAAAAAAAATCCTGTCAATAATTAGGGTCTGCTGAAAAAGTCATAACACACAGTCCATAAGAGAGAAAAGGTGTATTTTTGCACCATTTACTGCACAGGAAAATGGGAAAACATCGTAAAAAGCTTGCACCTAAACCACCCTACGTTAGCCCGAGTCAACTAACAATAGATGGATTTGAGACACCTTTTGAACAGCATCTGCTGGCAAATAACAGGTGGGTAGTCTTATCAAAGTTAATCCCTTGGGATGAATTATGCAATGAATATCTGAAGCATGTTGGAGTAAGCGGGATGGGACCCAAACCAATAAATCCGCGCATAGTCATAGGCGCCTTGATCATAAAACACAAGGAAGACCTTGATGACCGTGAAGTGGTAGCGCAGATTTCGGAGAATGTGTACATGCAATATTTCCTGGGATACTCAAGTTTTAACCCGGAACCGCCTTTTGATTCTTCCCTATTTGTAGAAATCCGGAACCGACTATCACTAGAATCATTAAACGCAATGAATGAACGAATCATTGCAATAAGAACGCAAATGGAATCTTTATCTTCAGAGGCTACCTCATCAGAAACCATTCCTGCGCCAGAGCCACCTATTATCTCTGAGACATCTGCTGAGACGGGAAGCCCTCCAGTTTTTGAAAACGATGTAATACATGTGGAACCCGAAGAAAATGAAAACCCAGAAGACACAGACTCCCTGGTTACACCTGCAAAACCATCATCAAAAAACAACGCTCATCATCCAGTAGACAATACGGCGAATATTCCTTCAAAAAATAAGGGTAAAGTCATCTTTGATGCTACTTGCTGCCCACAAGATATAGCCTATCCAACCGATTTGAATTTATTATCAGATGCAAGAAAAAAGTCAGAGCAATTGATAGATATTCTTTATAATCCAGATTTGCATTCAGAAAAACCGCGCACATACAGAAAGATTGCAAGAAAGGAATATTTGAAAACAGCGATGAAGAAAAACAAAACCAACAGAGAGCTTCGTCGCGCAGTAAAGAAACAATTGGCATACCTCAATCGCAATATCGGCAGTATTGACAAGTTGCTTGATGCTTATCCAACCATTCCTCTCAATCGCATAGATTACAAATACATGTTAGTGATTAGAACGCTCTATGATCAACAGCTTACAATGTTTGTAAACAAAACTCACACTATCGAAGATAGAATAGTGAGTATCCATCAGCCGCATGTACGCCCCATTGTTCGAGGGAAGGCGCAGGCAAAAGTAGAATTTGGACCAAAGATTCATATTTCAGTCATTGATGGATTCACCTTTTTGGATACGGTCAGTTGGGATGCTTTCAATGAAGGTTCGGATATGATGGTGTATGTGGAGAATTACTTCAAACGTTTTGGGTTTTATCCACGCGAAATACTCGCAGACAAAATTTACTGCACTCGAGATAACCGCAGAAAATTAAAGGAAAAGGGAAT
>CAIUUO010000225.1 GCA_903902325.1 uncultured Bacteroidia bacterium | reverse complement strand
CTTCCTGCAGATCCGCGACAAAAAAGCAGTTAAGATTGACCTACCTGTTCGTTTGGACGGTTATGCCAAAGGTATTCAACAAGGCGGTCGTTTGAAAGCCAACCTGCGTACCCTGAAGGTAAAAGGAGTTTTCAAAAACCTGCCCGATGAAATCGTGATCGATGTAACCGACCTGGAAATTTCCCAGAGCATTCGCGTCGGAGACATCAAAGTGGAAGGTTTTGAGATCATGAACAACAAATCTGTACCTGTTGCAACAGTTGTCGTTACGCGTGCCGCACGTGCCGCCATGGCAGCTCCTGCCGCCTCAGGAAAGAAATAAACTGATTTTACACGATTCATCACTGGATGAAACAAACAAGAGCCAAAGCTCTAAAAAATGATAAAACGTTTGTTTGTGAGTTCCATGAGGCCAATAGCAAATAAAACAATTCCCTCATGAAATATCTGATCGTTGGCCTGGGTAACATCGGAAAAGAGTACGATAATACCCGTCACAACATAGGATTTACGATATTGGATGCCTTGGCTAAGGCGTCCAATATCTCTTTTGAGGATAAGCGTTATGGTTTTATCGCTGAGATGAAACACGCATCCAGGATTCTTATCCTACTGAAGCCCAATACCTTCATGAACCTGAGCGGAAGGTCTGTTCACTACTGGATGCAAAAGGAGAATATCCCAGTCGAAAATGTGCTGATCCTGGTGGATGACCTTGCTTTACCACTGGGTAAAATCCGCCTGCGTTCCAAGGGCGGTGATGCGGGACACAACGGTTTGAAAAGTATCCAGCAGATCCTTTGTACGAACGAATACAGCAGGCTGCGTTTCGGTATCGGCGATGATTTTCCCCGTGGCTACCAAATTGACCATGTGCTTGGAAAATGGTCGCGCGAAGAGGAGGAAACCGTTAATTCCAAATTGGAAAGTTGCTTCGAAATCATCAAATCCTTTGTAACCATTGGGATAGAATTGACGATGACCAAGTACAACAAGGGAAATTAATTCGGCAATTAAACAATTCGACGATTCGACGGTTCGACAATTCGACAATGATTCTCAGTTTTCCATTTTAAATGCAAAAAACATAGTAGTTCCATTCTCCCAGTCTCCCAGTCCCCAAGTCTCCTAGTCTCCTCTACATTCCCACGTTTCCGTCATCTCCGTGACTCCGTTCTCCGTTCTTCCCAGTCTTCCCAGTCGTCCCAGTCTTCCCCTCGTTGATCACCAGTCCGTCACCCTGCCAATATCCCGTCTGTCCTTCTTGGTGGGTCTTCCTGCACCACGATCACGAATAAATAGCGCTCCACCCTGGGTATCATCCAGTTTCCTCAGTTCTTCAGGTGATGTAAGATCCTCCATGTATTGAGGCACCAATTTTGCACCTACCCTTTTGCCAAGCAGTTCAATCACCTTGTAAGAATAGGTTACAGGATTTTTTTTTACCAGGATGATCTCCCCAATTTTTACCACCCTGGATGGCTTGACAGCCACTCCGCCAATGGTTATGCGCCCTTTCTTGCACTCTTCGGTTGCCTGGCTCCTGGTGGCATAAACCCTGACCGACCAAAGCCACTTATCTATTCGAATTGATTCATCCATAACGCAAATGTAACAAATTTTGGATTTTCGAATCCACCACAATAGGCACATAGACCACATTAGGACTAATGTGTCCTATGTGCCTATTGTGGTGAATAAATTGGATTCCTGCAACCACATCAAATCTGAAATCACCTGAAATCTATAAAGTGATTTCAAACATTTCAAACATTTCAAACATTTCAAACATTTCAAACACATTAAACCAATACGTCCCGTTTGTGTCTATGTTTTACTATTTTTAGCCATTCAATTTACCTGCAAACCGCAAGCTCATGAGACAATTCCGCTTTAGTTATTTACTGCTCCTGCTGTTGGCTTTTTCGTCTTGTACCACTTACAAGGTCGAAAAGTCGCAAACTGCCAATATACACCTCGATTCGCTCGTAAGCATAACACCAAGCCAGAAGGTCGAAGGGATGATTCAGCCCTACCGCGATAAAATCAATGCCGACATGACGGAAGTGCTTTGTCATTCTGATGTTGCCTTGTACGGAGGTCATCCTGAGAGTCCGCTTACCAACCTGTTTGCCGACCTGACGCTGGAAGAATCCAACAGGTTTTGTGCAGACAAATACCCGAAGATAAAAATGGATGTAGCCATGATCAACCGGGGAGGCTTGCGAACTCCTCTTCCCAAGGGAGAGATCAAAACCGTGACGATGTTCGAGATGATGCCCTTTGAAAATGAAGTCGTCTTTGTGAAGTTAAAAGGTGACGTCATGCTTGATTTTATCAACCATATGGCCATGAGGGGTGGCGAAGGGGTTAGCGGTCTTAGATTTGGTATTAAGGATGGGAAAGCGATCAAACCGGAAATCGGTGGAAAACCGGTAGATCCCGACCAAACTTACTGGCTGGCAACGAGTGATTATATCGCCAACGGTGGTGACGGCAGTGAGACATTGTCTAAATCCATCGAGCGGATTGACACCGGCATTAAAGCGAGAGACATGTTTATACAGTATTTTAAAAGACTGGGAAAAGAAGGTAAAAAAGTAACAGCAATAACAGACGGGAGGATATACGATGCAAAATAGGAGAACTTTCATCAAAAACCTGGGGGCAGGAAGCCTGGGTGTATTTGTTTTAAGCGGACCGATGCAGGCATTTTCAAAGAATGATCTGATACAACTCACGATCCTGCACACCAACGATTTTCATTCTCACATTGATCCTTTTCCGAAAGATGCCGCCCGGAATGCGGGAGAAGGAGGCATGGCCAAAAGAGCATCCATGATAGAGCAAATCAGGAAGGAACAAAAAAACGTGCTCGTTTTCGATGCCGGCGATATTTTCCAGGGTACTCCCTATTTCAACTATTTCAAGGGTGAACTGGAATTTAAACTGATGACGGAGATGGGCTATGATGCGGCAACCATCGGGAATCATGATCTGGACAACGGACTGGAAGGACTGGATGCCCAACTGAAAAATGCAGGTTTCCCGTTTATCAACTCCAACTATGATTTTTCCGAGACCATTCTTGCCGGAAAAATAATCCCATACAAGGTATTCAAAAAGCAGGGCATCAAAATTGGGGTTTACGGTCTTGGCATTGAACTGAACGGCCTTGTGAGCAAACAAAATTATGGAAAAACCAAATATTTGGATCCTCTCGAACATGCCCTGAAAATGGAGAAGTTCCTGAAAGAGGAGAAAAAAGCAGAATTAGTCGTGTGTCTGTCGCACCTGGGCTATGCCTACAAGGAAAAAAAGGTCAGCGATCTGAACATTGCAGCCGAAACATATCATACAGATTTGATTATTGGAGGCCACACGCATACTTTTCTCAAGAAACCCGACAGTGTTACCAACAAATCCGGACAGACTGTCCTGGTCAACCAGGTTGGATTCGGTGGATTGATTCTTGGGAGGATAGATTATTTCTTTGAGAAGGAAGGAAGGAAGCACAGTAAAACTGACGATAATATTCCAATCAAATAAAAGCAGAGAGCATGGAGCATGGAGCATGGGGCTTGGGGCATGGGAAATGCATTTTTGCTCCATGCCCCTTGCTCTTGGCTCCATGCTCCATGCCCCATGCCCCATGCCAATAAAAAAACCGCATTAATTCAAATTGTGTAAAACCCCGAATATACAGGATTTGAGTGCCTGTCTGATCAGACTTCCAATGGCAGCGAACTACTCCCCGAAAGGATGAGGCCTGTCTTAGCAGACATAAGCTTACTCGTTAAGCTTGAAATGTTGAGTTTACCAACTAAAAGAATTAATGCGGAAATATTTTTGAGAAAGAACGTTTGATCTACAAGTCAAAAATACGACAGGAATCAATCTAATCAAAGGAATTTGCCATATTTATTCCAACATTATTTTCACTAAATATTTTGCCCAACTAAAAATCATTTTTACATTTGCACCACTCAAATCAAAGGTAAGGAGAGATGGGTGAGTGGCTGATACCAGCAGTTTGCTAAACTGCCGTACGGGAAACTGTACCGGGGGTTCGAATCCCCCTCTCTCCGCCACCATTTAAAAGCCTCGCGAAAGCGTGGCTTTTTTGTTTGTATCAGCTCGTCTGCACCGCAGGTGTAAGCGAGCTGATACAAACAAAAAAGCATCTGAGCGTAGCGAAGATGGCTTTGAAATGGTGAGGCTCCCCCCCTAAGGGATCACCGGTAGGTAATCCCCCTACCGCAGGTGCAAGCGAGATGATACAAACAAAAAAGCATCTGAGCGTAGTAGAATGATCATTAATAATCGGTCCCTGAGCCTGGACTCCCCTGAGCTTGTCGAAGGGTCGAAGGGTTAAATGGTGAAGCTTCCCCCAATGGGATCACTGGTAAGTAATCCCCTCCGCAGGTGCAAGCGAGATGATGTAAACAAAAAAGCATCTGAGCGTAGTAGAATGATCATTAATAATCGGTCCCTGAGCCTGGACTCCCCTGAGCTTGTCGAAGGGTCGAAGGGTTAAATGGTGAAGCTCCCCCCCAATGGGATCACCGGTAGGTAATTCCCTCCCCGCAGGTGCAAGCGAGATAATACAAACAAAAAAGCCCTGAGCGAAGCGAAGATGGCTTTGGAATGGGGAGGCTCCCCCTTTAAGGGATCACCGGCAGGTAATCCCTGGCCAGTCTGAATGAATATTTTCGAATGCGGATTTTCGATTTTGGCAAAAAGTTCCCAATTCAATTGGCTACTTCCCTCCCGCCAACGATTTCATCAACCGGTAGGTAAATTCGATGCCATCATAGTATTCCTTCACCCCAATACGCTCGTTGCGGCCATGGGCCCGGTTGTCATCAATGTCTGTGAACATACCGGATATGCCGTAAACGGGCACTCCTGCAGCGCGAATGTACTTCGAATCAGAGGCTCCTGTTGACATTACAGGTGTAACAATTACTCCTGGCCACATGGATGCTGTGTGCTTTTCGAGGATATCCAGTATGTCATTTCTGATTGGTGAGCGGGGACTTATTACAGAAGTAGAGATGCTGGTAATATTCACCAAAGTATCGGCGACAATAGATTTGAGTGTCAATATTACATTTTCGGGAGAATCATCGGGATGCATCCTGCAGTTGATATTCGCCCGTGCAATCTGTGGCAGTGCATTCTCTGCATGTCCTCCGCTCAGCATCGTGGCCACACAGGTAGTACGAAGCATCGAATTGTAATAGGACGAAGAAGCCGCAAGACGGTTTGCCGCAGCCAAATCGACAGGCTCTTTGGACAATGTCAGCATATCTTCACTAGTCTGGCCTGTTTCCTTCAAGGCACTCCGTTCAAAGAACATCCGGGTCGTCTCGTTTAACCGGATCGGGAAATCATAGTTAGACAACCTCGTAAGTGCCGCTGCAAGCCTGTATATGGCATTTTCTTTCACCGGACGGGAGGAATGACCACCTTTATTCCGCACCTCAAGATTGTAGTCTATATAGATCTTTTCACAAGTCTGTATTTCCATCACAGAAGGCATTCCATTTTTAAGTTCTCCACCTCCGGAATCGGGATTGATGCAAAACTCGGCATCGATCAGATCCTTTTGATTGTCGAGCAGCCATTTAATCCCGTTGAATGTTCCGCCCTCTTCATCCTCAGTAAGCGCAACAATAATATCCCGGTCAGGTACAAACCCCTCCTGCCTGAGGCGGATCAGGTTAGCTACCAGACAGGCATCTTCATTTTTCATGTCGATTGTACCTCTTCCGTAGTAGTATCCGTCATTTTCAATGAGCTTAAACGGATCGTAGGACCAATCCTGCCTGCGCGCTTCCACAACGTCAAGGTGTCCAATAAAAAGGACGGGTTTGTGAATACCTTTACCCCTGTATCTGACCACAAGGTTCAAATGCTGCGGCTGAGGACCAACCACATGAATATCATTTGCTGGAAATCCGGCCTCTTTAAGCCGTTTTGCCATGGCTTCCGTGGCTTTGGTACAACCTTCATCGATCGTTGTATTGATCTCTATCAGTTCCCTGAAAATGTCATGGGCCAGTTGCTGATGAGGAGAAAGCGACTTCGAGGCAATTGGATTCTGCGCAGATGCGGATGTCAATCCATTGGATATGGCAATTATCATGATGAAGGTCAAATAAAGAATACTTTTTTTCATACTATCTTTTCCAGGAAGAATAGGACATTCATAAGTCCATTCAAATGTACAGTGAATTATGAAAAATTGAGGAAAAAGTATTTAAAATTTAAAAAAACTTGCAGTTTTTAAAAAAATAGATACTTTTGCAACACTTTTGAAGGAAGCCATATCCTTGGAACAAACAAAAGTCATCGGGGTGTAGCGCAGTCCGGTAGCGCACCTGGTTTGGGACCAGGGGGTCCCAGGTTCGAATCCTGGTACCCCGACAGAATAAAGAAGAGTGAAGAGAGCAGAGAGAAATTTTTGCTCTCTTTTTTATTGCACAAACATTGCAACGGTAGCGCATCCCGATTGCTTTGGGAGGGTACCATTTTTGAATTCTGCTAACCTACTAGTTTAAAAGAAAATGAAAAATCTTTGTTCCCAATCCTATATTCATATCCATTTATCGACAATCTGCAGGAAAGAAACAACATCGAGTGGTTTGGTCAGATAATCCTTGACACCACGATTCAGCATCTTGTCGATCTGTTGAACCATGGCATCCGCACTCACAATAACGACCGGAATATTTTTTACTTTGGCATCAGACTGCAAATTTGAGTAAACAACACTCCCGTGAATATCAGGCAAATCCATGTCCAGAAGTATTAAATCCGGCGAATAATCAGTGGCAAATTCAACAGCCTGTCTTCCCAACATCGATTTGATTACACGAATTCCAGGCCGACAGATTCCAATTATTTCTTCAACCAATTCTATATTGGATAACTTGTCCTCAATATATAGGATGGTTCCGGTTCTATGACTATTTTCATGTTCTAAAACCTCAGAGTAGGTTAATTCCTCCGTGCTATTGTCTTGACCTGCTATCTTTGGCAGTTCAATCCAGAATGTACTTCCTTCTTTCGGTCTGCTTTCCACTCCGAAATTTGCACCCATGGCATCCATCAATTTTTTTACTACCGCGAGCCCCAGACCTGTTCCTTCCGCTTCAGTTTTCTCGGCTCCGATCCTCTCAAAAGGAACAAAGAGTTTATTTATATCCTCGTTTGAAATTCCAATGCCATTATCTGTAAATGAAATTCGAACTAAGTCACTATCCACTCCACCATTTGATATTGTTTCAGCTCGTACAATTACTGAACCTTCACGTCTGTTATACTTGATGGCATTGCTTAGCAAATTAAGCCACACTTGTTTCAATTTGATGCGATCTGCTTTGACAAACAACTGGTCATTTTCTTCTGAGATGAAAGTCAATTTTATTTTCTTGTTATTGGCCAGATTGCCAACAATACCCATCATTTCTGCTGCTATACGGGACAATTGGACCGGTTCCGGAAAAAATGTGATATGGCCCGATTCAATTTGTGCAATATCAAGCACTTCATTAATCAGAGTGAGTAAATGCTTTCCGCTGTTAATAATATAATGCACTCCCTTTTTATCCGAAGAATTGAGTTCACCCATATCCAGCAATTGTGCAAACCCTAGTATGGAATTCAGAGGTGTCCTAAATTCATGACTCATACGCGATAGAAATTCACTTTTTGCAAGGTTTGCCTTTACAGCCTCGCGCTTTGCCTCATGAATTATTTCCTCCGATTTTTTGCGTTCTGAAATATCAAAAAAAGTTACGACCGAACCTTCAATTTGTCCGTTAATAAAAATTGGATATGACCAGTATTCTGAAGGAAAACAGGATCCATCTGCCCGCCAGAGTACCTCACTATCTTCATGTGTACCTTCCCCAATGAGAAAAGATTTATAAATAAGGCAGTCTTCGACATTCATTTTCGAACCATCGGCATTTGAATGATGTATTAGATCATGCATATTTTTGCCAATCAGGCTTTCTTCTTTATCAAAACCTAAAATCAACCGACATGCTGTGTTGGAGAAAGTGCAATCACCCTTCAGATCAATTCCATAAATTGCTTCAGCTGTTGAATTCAGCAAAATTTTAAAGCGCTCTCCGCTTGCTTCTAGCTCAGAAGTTAATCGTCCGGCTATTTGCCGTGCCTGAGCCCTGGTATTGAACAATGACAAAAACAAAGCGAATAGTAATAAACTGATCACAATTCCACTCGTTATAACAATACGAACCAGTTCATTCAGGGATGAAATTTGTTCGTCGGATTGAGTAAAACGAAGTATCCATTTTTTTGCATTCAACTCAACAGGCATAATAACAGTCCGTTTGGGTGAATCATTGTGATTTAGGGTATCTTTTCTTTGACTGTTATATAACCGTGTATTATTGGACAGGCTGTCGTCATATATCTCCAAATGAATTCTTTTTTGCCGGTTTATATCCCACCTGCCTAAAATACCCTGCATTAAATCGTCCATCCGGTAAGGACTATATACCCACCCTTTTATGGCCGACCTGCGTTGTTCAACAGTTTTCACCGGCATGCCATTTCTGTACACCGGAACATACATTAAAGTCCCAATTTGTACATTTTCATTCGTTTCCTGAACGAGTGTTACCATTCCTGACAAGACGGCTGTATCAGAATCGCGTGACAGTTCCATGGCTTTCGTCCTGATTTTTTCAGATAACATATCGTAGCCAAATGCCCGCAAATTGCGCCCGGAAAAAGGTTCGAGAAAAATAACAGAGGAGTAGGTTGTTCTCACTCCGGCAGGCTTTACCGAATAATTGGCAAACCCTTCCTTTCGAATAGTTTCAACGTGCTTTGGCATATCTTTCCCTGGAATAATCATTGCATACCCAATTCCCTGTATGCCAGGCAGGTAATTTTCAAACTTCAGGCATTCACTGAACTTTTTCCACATTATTCGTGTTACTGTGTCTGAGCCGGCAAACAGAGCAGATCCGGATCTTAACAACTGCGCCTGTGCATTAAGCTGTGTGGAAATCTTAATCTTAATTTCATTACAAACCGAAATATATTCTTGTTTCTCTTGCAATTCTACAAGATGCCGTTTATATAAAGCGGCAGCAGCAGTTAACATAAATCCAAGGGAAAGAACCGCCAGGGCTTTCCTGGTTGTCCTTGAAAGGAGAAATTCAGCTACAATATTGATTTTCTTCATACTAATTTAACTCTCGTTCTGATTTTTAACTGCTCCTTTTGTGCCTAACATTCAATTAGTGAGACAATGCACAGAAGCATTGTATTACAGAAGGTTGAGTCCAATATTTTTCCAAATGTACTATAAATCACCAGTATCAATGATCCAATCTTCCTTTAAATCATTCTATACAATTCCAGATTGCAAACTAGTCAACTGTTCTCGCCAGACCCTTTGGACCTATTTGACTGCTTGGCCTTTATCTGTTGATGAAGATTAGTTCTCCGAAGTTAGCTCTCATCTTATCATTTTCTTATAATCTCCAAATGCTCTCTCCCGGTCCTCAAGTCCCAAAGTCTGCAAGTCTTCCACTCTTCATTTAGCCTTCCTCACTCTGATACCAAATGCTTCTGCCGGATTTTTAACCATCATCTGGGCAATCTCTTCCTGGGTTATTCCTTCACTCAACATAAGCAATTTAAATGAACCAAAAAGTTCAGTGTAAGACCGGATCGTTCCGCCACCCGGCAGTCCAACGATATATCCATAGGCATCATGCGACAATAAAACATGGTCCAGTCGACGAATCATTTTCATGTATTTGACCATTTCGGAAATTTTCACTGAGGCATTCAGATCATTCTGAACACCATCCAGACCGATCCAAACTCCCCTCTCAGCTACAGTCAGGAGCAGGCTTTTGGAAACTTCCTCCATAGCATGCAACCAGATAAAAGCAGAAGGATCCACTCCGAATTTTTTAAAGATTTGCAGTTGAGCAATTACACCGGTTGCGGGTCCGGTATAGGACATGATCGGCAGTCCGGTTTCAAGATGGGTGATACATGCCGCAGCCACTAATTTCTTATCGTTATCTGACAGTTTGCTTCCACTAATTCCAATGTTGATGACACCTGGTTTAATCCCAGTGTTGCCAATACCGTTTTTGGCTTCTGCAATCCAGATCAAAGCAATCTCCTCAGCGCTCAACTCCTTGATATCCCTGGGAAGATGCCTTTCTTTATCGGAAGCATACCAACCTGTACCTGTGATAATATTGATACCTGTTTTGCGGGACAATTCAGCCAACAACTGCGGGTCTCGACCCATAAATTCGGGCGTTCCATCCACGAAAGTTTGTACTTTGAACGGCTTTAGCTCCTCAAAAAACGGCAGCATTCTTCTGATTACCGAATCTTTGTTGTAACGGCTGGTGGTTAATGAATCGATCATCGTTAAATCAAACAAAACATGCTCGTGCGGAAGCGTAATGCCCATTTTTGAAGCAGGAATTTCACCCGTGACAGTCATAATTTTCAAATCACTTTTCCCGCAGGAGGAAGCTATCAATAAAAGAAAAATAGCTAAATAAGTAAACCTGTTGATGGAAGAATACATGGTTGCTGACTTTAAAGTTTAGTTCACGAAGATAATTTGTAAACAGTTTGCATCAACAACAAAAAGAAAAAATAAATTTTCAAAAAATGAATGGTATTATTAAAAAACAATTAATACATTTACAAAGTATATAAAGTACACTAACTAAATTTTTTTTGTAACTAACTGATTTATGGACTTAACTCATAAGTTTCTTGCCAACGTATCAGTAGACTGTGTAATTTTCGGTTTCGATTTTGAAAAACTGAACGTAGTACTGGTAGAAAGAGAATATGATGATCCAGCAACCGGGGAGACAATTATCAGAGATTACACATTGGCTGGCTATCACATTTTCGAGGACGAAGATCTTGACAATGCCGCTTACCGCATTTTAAAGGATCGCACCGGGTTGGAGAATATCTATCTCGAACAATTTGCCACCTTTGGTAAAACAGACCGTGTAGCAAAAGAAATGGATCATCTTTGGCTGAAAGTGATCGACAAGGGCTTCGCGGACCGTGTCCTCACGGTAGGTTATTTTGCCCTGATCGACAGTACGAAGGTTAAATTATTCAGCCACGACAGTAAAATTGATTGGTTTCCGGTGGATGATGCTTTGACAATGGATCTGGCTTTCGATCATCAGGAGATACTTCAAAAAGCCCTCGATACATTGCGCAACAAGGTTCGCACGGAACCAATTGCTTTTGAACTTCTACCTGAATGCTTTACGCTGACCCAACTCCAGAATTTGTATCAGGCCATAACAGGAAATATCATAGACAAAAGAAATTTCAGAAAGAAAAAACTGCAAATGCCATTTATCGTACCCCGGACAGAGAAACAAGATGGTGTAGCACACAGGCCTGCGCGCCTTTTTCATTTCGACAGGAATATTTTTGAGCAAACCCGAAATGAAAGGTTTGGAAATCTCTTCTGAGGATTCCTGGAACCAACATCACCAGCCTAACTTAAAAAAAGTGGAAAAACTGGCACTAAAGGAAAAGATCGGATACGCGCTTGGCGACGGGGCAGCAAATATAGCCTGGCGTGGAGTAGCTACTTTCTTATTTGTTTTTTATACCGATGTATTCGGCATCAATCCTGCTGCCGTAGGAATACTTATGCTCATTGCCCGTTTCAGCGACGGAATTATAGATATTGCCATGGGGGTAATATGTGACAGGACAAATTCAAAATATGGCAAGTTTCGTCCCTGGATATTATGGACAGCCATACCTCTGGGAATCACATTGTCTATGCTTTTTACAACTCCGAACTTTGGTCCGACAGGTAAAATAATTTATGCCTATGCAACCTACCTGCTCTTTTTTCTGATTTATACCGCAAATAATATACCATATGGAGCACTCATGGCTGTTATGTCGGGCGACGATAAAGAACGCACAAGTCTGGGATCCTATCGTATGGTTGGCGCATTTACCGGTGGAATGGTCGTGCAGGGAGCCCTTCTCTTTCTGGTTGTTCACTTTGGCAATATCAATCCCACCATTCATATCGATCAACTTGATCAAAAAAAATATGAGTTAACAGTATCTACAAATAAGGATGTTAAAAATGTAAACATCAGGACAGAAAATGGTATAGCCATGTTCACATGGGCGGATTCTAAAAAAGCAGACAGCCTTAATGTCCCTACAAAGGGGAAAAGCTTTTCTATGGAGGCTCAGAAAAATTATTCATTTGTTGTAACTGGACAAGAAAACCTTACATCGAAAGATATTACGATTATTGACCAGAAACGTGGCTATAGCAATTCGATTTATCTTTTATCGGTTTTCCTGACTCTCTTTCTGATGGTAACTTTCGCAACCACGAAGGAACGCGTGCAACCTCCAAAAGAGCAAAAGACAAGCCTGGTTAAGGATCTGAAAGATCTAATCAGAAACAGGCCATGGATCATTCTGCTTGTTATTGGGTTGTTATTCAATGTCTACAATTCCATCAAACAGGGTATCGTTGTAATTTATTTTACCCATTACCTGCATAACCAATTACTGGCAGCTTCCTACATGGTTGGATTGATGCTGGCTTCAATTGGTGGAGCTATGATCACATCTCCTCTTGGTAAACGATTTGGCAAACGCAATCTGTTTATTTATGCTTTGATTTTTTCGGGTGTTGTAAATGCCTCACTTGTATTTTGTGGTCCGGGAGACATTAGTGCCATTTTTATAATCGGTATCATTTCGGAATTTGGAGCTGCAATATTCCCGACACTCTTCTTTGCTATGCTTGGTGATGCTGCCGATTACTCTGAATTCAAGAATGGACGAAGAGCAACAGGACTCGTTTACTCGGCCGGCTCTTTTGCAACCAAATTCGGAGGTGGGCTGGCAGGTGCAATTATTGGATTTGTACTTGCTGCATTTAAATATAACGGTCAGGATACTGTTGCCATTCAGGGTGCAGTCCCGGGCATAATCATGCTAATGAGCTGGATACCGACCATTATTACAGTCCTTGCAGCAGGTATTATGACATACTATCCATTAAACCAGAAGAAGATGGATGAAATTACAATTGAACTGAATAATCGAAGAACCAAAGTTCAACTAAGCCTACAAAAACAAGCCTAACTAAAATAAGATAGCGATGAAGTATGGTTATTTTGATGACCGGAACAGGGAATATGTAATTACCAATCCGCGCACACCCTGGCCTTGGATCAACTATCTTGGGAATGAAGATTTCTTTTCGTTGATATCCAACACCGCAGGAGGATACTCCTTTTACAAGGATGCAAAATTCCGTCGCCTAACGCGATACCGCTACAACAATGTTCCGACCGACAGTGGCGGTAAATATTTTTACATCAAGGATGGCGAGAACATCTGGTCGCCCGGATGGAAGCCGTGCAAAACTGAGCTGGACCAGTACGAATGCAGGCACGGGATGAACTACACAATACTGAAAGGGGACAGAGATGGGGTAACTGCAGAAGTGTTGTACTTTGTCCCGCTGAAAACATGGGCTGAAGTTCAGAAGGTGACTCTCACGAATAATAGCCATCAACCTAAAAAACTTAAGTTGTATTCATTTGTGGAGTGGTGTTTATGGAATGCCGCATCCGATATGGAAAACTTCCAGCGCAATTTCTCTACGGGAGAAGTTGAAATAGAGGGATCGGTCATTTATCATAAAACAGAATACAAGGAGCGCCGTGACCATTATGCATTCTTCTCTGTCAACACTCCTGTCCAGGGGTTTGATACCGATCGTGAGTCGTTTTTCGGTTTGTACAATGGATTTGATGAACCACAGGTTGTTGCTGAAGGAAAACCGCGTAACAGCGAAGCGCATGGGTGGTCGCCCATCGCCTCCCATTACCTCGAGGTCGAACTTCAGCCAGGAGAATCGAAGGATTTTGTCTTTGTTTTGGGTTATGTTGAGAACAAATCGGAGGAAAAATGGGAATCAAAAAACGTGATCAACAAGCGAAAAGCAAAAGAAACCATTGCCCGTTTTGATACTTCCCGCAAGGTAGATGATGCCCTGGCAGATCTTCGGCATTACTGGGACAATCTGTTAAATGTATTTTCGGTTGATTCCGGCGACGAAAAACTCGACCGCATGGTCAATATCTGGAACCAGTACCAGTGCATGATTACCTTCTGCTTCTCCCGGTCAGCTTCCTATTTTGAATCCGGGATCGGTCGTGGAATGGGATTCCGCGACTCCAACCAGGATCTCATTGGATTCGTGCACCAAATCCCGGAAAGGGCCCGCGAACGAATCATTGACATTGCCTCCACCCAGTTTCCGGATGGTGGTTGTTACCATCAGTACCAGCCTCTGACGAAAAGAGGCAACAATGATATTGGAGGAGGATTCAATGACGATCCGCTCTGGCTTATACTCGGAACCACCAGCTACATCAAGGAAACCGGCGACTTTGACATTCTGGATGAGATGGTGCCCTTTGACAACGACCCAACAATTATCTCTTCCCTGTTAGATCACCTCACTGTATCGTTCAACCATGTAGTGAACAACCTCGGCCCTCATGGATTGCCATTGATTGGCCGGGCCGACTGGAACGACTGTTTGAACCTCAACTGCTTCTCCAACGACCCCAACGAATCTTTCCAGACTACGGAAAATAAAACACACGGCTCAGTTGCCGAATCCGTTATGATTGCAGGATTATTTGTGGTTTATGGCCGTGAATACATTACCCTTTGCCGGAGAATCGGCAAAACTGACGAAGCTAATCTTGCTCAAATACAGGTGGATCTAATGATAGGTGCCATTAAAGAACATGGCTGGGATGGTGATTGGTTTATTCGTGCTTATGATTTTTATGGTCATAAAGTGGGAAGCAAGGAAAATGAGGAAGCTAAAATCTTCATCGAGTCCCAGGGTTGGTGTACCATGGCAGGCATCGGTAAAGAGGAAAATATGAATGTCAAGGCATTGGATTCCGTGAAGGAGCTTCTAGACTGTGAACACGGGATCGTACTGAACAATCCGGCATTTACAAAAGATCGGAAGAGCGTCGTGTAG
>CAIUUO010000224.1 GCA_903902325.1 uncultured Bacteroidia bacterium | reverse complement strand
TATAAGAGTGCCTAAAGTGAACTAAAATGCCTGTAGTGCCTAAAGAAAGTTCAATCTGAAGCAAAATAAAATCATTTATCCCTATTTAAAACAACTTCCATTACGTTTAATTGACTACAAAGTTAACAGATATCTTAAACGTTGCTATTTTTGAAGAAAATATCGATCATTTTGAGAAAAAAACTGCTCTATACCTATCTGGAATTGCACCTGATCGTCCTGATTTATGGTTTTACGGCCATATTGGGAAAACTGATTTCACTTCCGGCGCTCGAATTGGTTTGGTACCGCATGTTAATCGCAATCCTGACTTTTTATATCTATCTTAAGATTAAGAAGATCGATTTGCATGTGACTCGCCGCGTTCTTTTTCAGCTTTTCGGGGTTGGAATTATTATTGCAATTCACTGGGTTACCTTTTATGGAGCAATCAAATTGTCGAATGTATCTGTGGCACTTGGCTGTTTTGCAACTACTTCGCTTTTTACCAGCTTTTTGGAACCTTTTTTCTATCGTAAGCGGATCAATTTTGTTGAGGTACTGATTGGGTTGATCATCATTGCCGGGCTCTACCTGATTTTCAGGTTTGAGCACCGTTATTCACTGGGTATCGCGGTAGCATTGCTTTCAGCATTCCTGGCAGGATTGTTTACGGTGCTCAACAGAAAACTGGTTGCGAGGAACAGGGCGGTGAAGATTAGTTTTTACGAGATGATTGGGGGATTGATTGCTCTGACCGTTTTCATGATTGGATCAGGAAAGGGGATAAGCAAACCGCTCTTGCTTCCAACTTATTCAGATTTGTTCTACCTGCTACTTTTGGGAACTGTCTGTACGGCTTTTGCGCACACAGTGCAGGTGGCAGTAATGCAGCATCTTACTGCCTTTACAGTGACGCTAGCCATCAACCTTGAACCTGTTTATGGAATCATAATGGCCTTTTTTATTTTCGGCGAAACAGAAAGGATGACAACCGGATTTTACATTGGAACTCTGATCATTTTGCTCTCAGTGATTGGGTTTCCGCTTTCCAACTATTATTTATCGAATAGGAAGCCGGATATTAGTCAAACTGATTGATCACTCCTTTGTCAAGAAATTCTGATTCAATGTTCAGATCGCTCTCAAGGAAATCGTCCATTTCCTCTTCCGTGCCAAATTCTGCCACAAGGCCATTGTAGACAACCGTCCACAGATCAGGTGCATGCAGGATTTTCAATCCGGGCAGTTCGGGGCTGAAATCCTTCACAGGAAACCCCGGTGTGAAGCCCTCTTCCTGTTCCATCAGTTGCAGGTATTTGCAGAAATAATCCGTTGCCGGGAAGACCTCATCCAGCAAGTCATCCTCTTCAGCACGGTCGTACGTTTCGACGATTGCGATCCTGTAAATTTCCATAGCTCCCTCGGAGTTCACGTATAAGGCGTCAGCAAAGGGTTTTTCAGGCCTCTCCTCAATTTCGGCAAATGTGATGGGAGAAACTTGTGCCAGATACCTTGGCCGGTGTGAGTGAAGAATCATCTCGGATGACTCATCATTAAGCGGATCACTGCAAATTAAAAATTTGGGGGTCTTCATGGAAAGCTGATTTAATTCTACAAGGCGCTAAATTAGTAAGAATAATTTGCTAATTTGATAATGTGCTAATTTGCTAATTATTAAAAAAGAATAATCGTAATTTGCATTCCAATATATTCTCATGCACAAACCATTTACTAATTTCAAAATTGTCTCATTAGCACATTAGCACATGGTCATATTAGCACATTAGCACATGCGTCCTGACATCTATTTCTTCAACCCAACTTGTGAACCTGCCATTGCGAATGGTTCGCCTTACTACACGGCCCCAGCCTTGCTGAGGAAGTTTGAAGCCGACCTTGGTTACCTGCCAGGATGGCTGGGGGATGGAAAAGACCAGGTACTTGTACAAGGTGCTATTGATCCGGGGTATACAGACAAGATGGAGGCGCTTGGTTTCAGGTTACCCGGATTCTTGAATTTTGATAAAGCTTTGGCGGATCCTGAATGGATTGGGATGTCCAAAGGTTGGCTGCACCCATGGGGCTGGAGCCCGGCTGTCTGTCATCAATTCAGAAATGTGATCTCCTCCTGCCGCAATGATTTTCGGCAATCTGTGGTTTCCGACTGGCAGCCTGTGCATAAAAATTTGTATAGCCGGCTCACCGCTGCCGCACTTCTTGCCAGGATGATCGGCGAATCAACTGAAAGCTGGCTGCCAGGTTTCAATGAATTGCCTGTTGTTTGTGACACTCACAAAGAGGTACTGCTCGAATTGAACAGGCATCCGCGAGCAGTGGTGAAATCACCATGGAGTTCATCAGGTAGGGGATTGCTGCTTTTCCCCAATGTGGATTCCAGCAAAAAGAACGATGAACTTCTGGCTGGAATGTTGAACCAGCAAGGATTTGTAACCGTGGAACCTTGGTTGAATAATTTAGTTGACCTTTCGTTCCAGTTTTATTCACATGCCGGAACTATCAGTTACAAAGGAAGGACATTTTTTGATACCGACCGTAAAGGACGGTATGTCAGGACCTATTTGGGAGAAAATCCGAACATGGATGATACGGTTCATGAATTTGTGGAAGAACACTATGCAAAGGTAGTTGACTTGTTGGTTGAATCGCTTTCAAAAAGTGATTACTCCTCAATCTATGAAGGATGGCTTGGTGTAGACGCCATGATTTACAGGAGTGCAAGCGGTGATTTAAAGTTCCATCCGATGGTCGAAATCAATGGAAGGTATACAATGGGCGCTATAGCCATGAAGATGTCGGAACATTTGGCACCCGGGTCTAATGGATATATGCAGGTTCTCTATTCGAAAACCGGAAATTTTCTCTCGTTTTGCCAAAAAATGGAAACCGAAAAACCTTTGGTTATAATCAATCAAAAAATTGTCAGTGGTTTTCTCCCGCTCACACCTCCTTCAACGGAGCACAAGTTTGGTGCGTATATGGAGGTGGAGGAAAAAATGAAAAATGAAAAGTGAAAAATGAAAAGTGAAAAGTGAAAAGTGAAAAGTGAAAAATGAAAAGTGAAAAATGAAAAATGAATTCTACGGACTACAGAATTTGTGAAATTATAAATGCATTAAATTTAAATGCGAAAATCATCCAAAGACACCATCAATCCAGTGCACGGAACCCAATTTTCACATTTTCACATTTCCTAATTTTCAAATTATCTACTCCTGCTCCTCATTGCTCTTGATCCTCTTGAAAGTATCCTTCCGTGTAACAAGCATGGGTATTGCAACTCCTGCAGACAGGGCAATTAATATGAAAATAGCCTTAAGTCCGTTGTTGGTTGTTTCTGCAAGTGTTTTCAGGTAGGTTTGGGAATTACTTGTAGTTCCTGCCAGTTCCATGCATCCAAGCATCATCCGGTAGGCAAACGCGCCTGGAACCATCGGGATAACCGATGGAATTGAAAAAACAAGCGGAGGGGCCTGTTTGTTGTGAGCTGCATAAACACTTAAAATACCAATAAAAGAAGCACCGGCCAAAGAACAGAGTACAATGTTCATTTCAAAACCAAGCAGAAGAAATTTAGTTAATCCTCCGATTGCACCCATTCCCCAAATCATAAAGAGGGTTCGTTGCGGTACATTGAACAAAATGGCAAACCCAAGTGCAGCAAATCCTGCCCAAAATCCTTTCTCAATGATAGCGATCCATTCCATTGCGTTAGATATTAAAAAGAAATTTGGCACACAGCAATCCGAGAGCAATAGCGAATGCGATGATTAATCCATGAATCCCGCGGGTAATTCCGTTCAGGATATTTCCATCGATCATATCGGTAAAAGAATTAATCAGCGGTACGCCAGGTACCAGAAACAGTACGGAGGTGGCAAAAGCCAGATCCGGAGAACCTCCTATACCAAGTTTAACGGATAAACCCGATAGGAGGGAGGCGGCGAATGCTGCGAAAAATATTGAGACGTAGGGGTTAAAGCGCTTTTTTAATGATACCTGACGGACAAATAGTCCAAAGAATGTTGCCACAAACGCGACTACCAATTCGACCCCTTTTCCCCCGAATAGTGCACAGAAGGAACTACCTGCCAGTGCAACTGATGAAAGAATGATAAATCGCGGATAGTGTGGCAATGCTACCAGCCTGTCAATTTCGGCATTAATTTGCCCAACATTCCAGTTTTCTTCCACGACTTTCCAACTCATTCTGCTGATTCCGGAAACTACCCTGAAATTTACTCCGTGCGGAGATGTCCGCTTCAAGCTGGCTATAAAGCGATCGGTCTCTTCGTCAATTACCTTCAACATCAGGGAGCGGTTGGTAATCAAAAGTTCGATGTTGTAACCAAGTGCATCCGCGATCCTGTTTACGGTAGTCCTGACCCGGCCTGTACTTGCACCGGAACTCATCAGCAATGTGCCCACATTAAGCAGCATATCTTCGACTTCCTTTATTTTTTTTAATCCTTTGTCCATTATTTTCTCTCAAATATTTATTAGCCTTTAGCCTTTTAACGGGTTACAGGTTTCGAGTTACGGGAAAATCAGTAAAGAAGCGTTCTTTCCTTTATCCTTTTTCCTTTATCCTTTATCCTTTATCCTTTCAATCCGGTATCTTAATCTGTTCACCCAAAAAATGTGGTTGAGTTCCTGTTAACAGATCGTAGGCCAGCAATACCCTGGCTCCGATTTCCCTTAAAATGACCTTGACCGATGGCCTTCCACCCTGGTCGCCTGCATTGAATGCGATCACGTCCAATCCTCTTTTACGTCCTATGAATATGGCCCTGTGATTATGAAAGGGCTGCGATATTACTGTAAAACTGTGCTGCCCAAAAACCATAAAACAACGAACCACGGAGTCAAGCGTCCGAAACCCGGCATAATCAAGAATAATATGTTCTTTCGGTATTCCAGCTTCAACCAGGTCGTTGAACATGGAGACTGGTTCATTGTAGCTTCTGTGCGCGTTGTCACCGCTCACGATGATGTAATCGATCTTCTTATTTTTAAAGAGCTGGACTGCTGATTGGATACGGTAGGTGTAGTAAAGATTTTCCTTGCCTGGGCTTAGATATTTGCTTGTTCCCAATACGATGGCACAATGGTTATGCGGGATGGCATTTACAGAATTATAGGAATATTGCTTGCCGGTTTTCGTTACTTCCAGGTTGATCCACAGGACAAAAACGAAGAATCCAAGTCCCAAAAGTCCCAGAGCTACAGCAAGACGGACGAACCATTTTCTCAACATGTCAAACCAATTTTATTTCTACCTAAAAATAATACTTTTTTTTGAAGCCATTTTGAATTAATATTACCTTCACAATAATCCATTAAACAGATATGTCAGGATCGTCGACTCAAAAATTATTGATTCCTTTTATCGGAGATCCGTTATCATGTGATCAAACTGCAATTGGAACCACCATCAGAGAGAAGGGTGCTGTTGCAGTAATTGACAAGATTAATTGGACGGAATATCCATACAGACCTTCTGTACTGTGTTTTGCCGGCTATTCTATCGATCACCTTTGGCTTCATTTTGTAGTAAAGAATGATTTTTTCAGGGCAAAAGCCATTGCCGACCAGGAAGCCGTTTGGGAAGACTCATGTGTTGAATTTTTCTTTTCTGAAGGTGAATTGGATGACATGAGCCGTCCTGAAGGTGCAGAGATCGACTACCGGAATTTTGAATTTAATGCTTTGGGAATCTGCCTATCGGCCTTTGGAACAAAAATATGCAGGAAGTTTTTGTCACCTGAAGAAATGAACAGGATACTTAGGATTCCAGCCATTAAGAAGAAACAAAGTGCACCTGAAGAAGGCCACCAATTCAATTGGGAATTGTCTGTAGGTGTTTCACTGGATTTACTCAAACTGAAACCCGGAAGTACTTTTAAAGCCAATTTATATAAATGCGGTGATCTTACAGATCGACCACATTTCCTTTCCTGGAGCGGTATTGAATCTGAGTCCCCCGATTTTCATCTGCCACGGTTTTTTGGTGAGATGGAACTGGTCATCTGACATTTAATTTCTAAGACATGGAAAAGTCTGGTATTGAGCGGATCAAAGAGAGTTATAGGGCATTAATCACGGAGTGTCAATTACATATTCCGGAAAAGGATTTTCCTCTGGTTCATCATGCAATGGACCATGCCATATTAATTCTTGGTGAATCAAAATGGGAAAACGGTGAATTCATTCTTCACCATTCTATTTCCGTGGCGCGGATCGCTGTTCTGGAACTCGGACTATCAACGGATTCACTGATTGCCTGTTTACTGCACAACACATTCGACCAAAAGAGCAATTACTTTTTTCCAGTCGAAGTTGCCAAAGAATATAGACCCGGAGTTGCCGAGATTCTGGAAGGCATCATCAAGATCAATTCGCTGAATACTGAGAATATTGCCGTTCAAAGCGAGAATTTCAGGAGACTGATGCTAGCCTTGTCGGGAGATGTACGCGTAATTTTGATCAAGATTGCCGATCAACTGCAGGATATGCGTTCGCTTGGTAATTTGCCTGAAGCAATGCAACAACACATTTCCATCGATTCCTGGCACCTGTATGCTCCTTTGGCCCACAGGCTCGGGTTGTACAAAATCAACTCCGAACTGCTTGATCTTTCGCTGAAATACCTGCATCCGCAGGAGTACAACCACATTTTGAATAAATTGCAGGAAACGAGAACGGAAAGGGCCAATTTCGTCTCAGCTTTTGTCAAACCCATCGAAAAGAAGCTGAAGAGCCGGGGTTATGATTTTGAGATGAAGGCGCGAACAAAATCGATCTTTTCAATCTGGAACAAGATGAAGAAACAGGAGGTTGATTTTCACGAAGTATATGATCTGTTTGCCATCCGTGTCATTCTGAACTCAAAACCGGAGAATGAAAAGGCCGAATGCTGGCAAGTCTTTTCAGTCGTTACCGAAGAATACCTTTCCAATCCTGAACGGTTGAGGGACTGGATTACCTTTCCCAAGTCAAATGGTTATGAATCACTTCACACCACTGTACTTGGCCCCGATAAAAAATGGGTAGAGGTTCAGATCCGAACCCGCAGGATGGACGATGTGGCCGAAAACGGTCTTGCCTCGCACTGGCGTTACAAGGAAGGCAAGGCGGGCGGGAAGGAACTTGACGAGTGGCTAAAAAATATCAGGGAAGTGCTTGAAAATCCGCAATTAAGCCCAGCTGATTTTATCGAGGATTTCAAAGTAAATATTTACGATGACGAAATCTTTGTCTTCACCCCCAAGGGTGATCTGATCAAACTGAGAGCCGGGGCTACTTTGCTGGATTTTGCCTATGAAATTCATTCACACATTGGTGATCATTGCGTCGGCGGAAAAGTGAACGGAAAACTTGTGACGCTGAAATACCAGTTGAAAAACGGAGACCAACCCATTGTTGAAACTTCCAATAATCAGAAGCCCAAACTCGATTGGCTTGATTTTGTAGTTACTTCGAAGGCAAAATCAAGGATTAAGGCCAGTCTGAATGAGGAACAAAAGCGGGAAGCGGAGAACGGGAAAGAAATTCTCAGAAGAAAGTTCAAAAACTGGAAAATTGAGCTGAACGATCAGGTCATACGGGATTTGCTGAAACATTTCAAACTAAAGCTGGCCTCTGAACTCTACTACCAGATTTCTACAGGAAAAATTGATCCGCTTGAGACCAAGGAGGTGATCAAAGTTCAGGATGACCAAAGTCCGAAAGAACGTCTGGCAGAAATACTCGCACCAACAGAACTAAAGGAACTTTCTTTTGACTCGGGGGATGATTTTCTCGTGATAGATAACGACCTTAAAAATGTCATCTACAAATTGGCAGCTTGTTGTAATCCGATCTTTGGTGATGATATTTTCGGATTTGTCACCATCAGGGAAGGGATCAAAATCCATAGGGTTAGCTGTCCAAATGCCAAACAGATGATTGAAAGGTATCCTTACCGACTTATCAAGGCCAAATGGCGTTCTACAGGCAAAAGAAACTCTTTCCAGGCAACGGTAAGGGTAGCTGGTTCGGACAGGCTTGGGCTTGTAAACGATTTGACTCATATTGTAGCCAAAGATATTGGTGTGCAAATGCGTTCTATTACCATCAACAGCGAGAATAGCTCGTTTGAAGGAACACTTCGCGTCTTTGTCAATGATCTTCCTCACCTTGATTTTCTGATCCAGAAACTGAAAAACATCAAAGGTGTTGATTCTGTTACAAGGTCTGACGGATGAATAATTAATTGAAAATGTGAAAATTGGGAAATGTGAAAATTTCCACATTCACACATTTTCCAATTTCCACGTTTAACAACAGGTATGAGTGACCTTACAAACATGATTAATGAGGCAAGAATTGTCTGGAAGGAAGGAGATTCTGCAATGGCTCTTGAGTTGCTTGGCAACCCTATACTGAATGAAAATGAGGAGACCAATTTTTTGATGGGAGAGATTTATTACAGCAGACAGGAATGGGGAGCAGCGCTCAACTGCTTCCGCCGCTGCCTGCAAATTAGCCCCGGTTCCGGGGCAGCGCAAACGTATGTTGATCTTATTTTGAATATTCTTGGTTTTTTCCACACGGATCAGTTCAATCCTTGAAATTTTAGTTAACTTTGGTAGTGATTCTTTCATTCTTGTTTTTATAATGATAGAAATTAGTGTGTTATGCCCGAAGCTTTATGAAATGCGTGAATCCTTCCGATTTGGGATATGTTGCAAAAACCATCAATAACTAAAATTTTTTCCTATGAAAAACTTGCTTGTAATTCTGTTTTTATGCTTCAGTTTTTCTTCCTTGCTTGCCCAGAATCCAGTTACATTAAAAAATGACGGAGACAAGGCTATGGCTGCCAAACAATATGCCGTTGCTCTTACCGATTATGAGAAAGCGCTAACTGTCTGGGGCAAAAAACCAACTGATAATGTGATGATTTATGCCATGGGAACATGCGCTTACAGCATCAACGACATGAAAAAGGCTTTGAAATATTTCGACATGTCCATTGCCGCAGGCTATAACCTTGATATGGCCTATCAGTACAAGGCGTGTGTCATGACAGCCCAGAAGAACAATGACGGTTATATCCAGACACTGCAGGAAGGTCTGACTAAAGTCCCCAATTCCAAAGCCTTGAAAGCATCACTCTCCAAATACTATGATTCGGAAGGGGATAAGCATTATCACGCAGCCTTGGAAATTTTGAAAAATGCTGTGGCACAGGTTAATGCAGGTAAGCTTTCTTCCTCCGACAAGGCTTTCAAAACGGAGAATGAAAGGGCAAGACATGAGTTGAACGAAGCCCTCAAATTGTTTAACCAAAGTCTCGAGTTGACTCCCAACGAGGAAAGCACCAAGAAAGCCAAGAGTAACTGTCAGACTCAGTTGCAGATGCTTATTTAGCCGAGCTAACCTGGTCAACCAGATAAACAATGGATTGAAAAGGAATCCCGGAATGTGCGCTAAGGCCTATTTCGCAGGTTCGGCTGTTGGAGTACCCTTGAATCACGGATGCTGGCAATTGTTCTTTCAGGTTGCGTAATCCATGCCGGTTCAGTTCGGGATAGGAGAAACCCCTGTCGCCCGCAAAGCCGCAGCAATTGGTATCCACAACAATCACCTCACGGGCACATAATTTAGCAAGAAACGTCAGTTTTTGATCCAACTCCATCTTCTTCAGGCTGCAAACCGGAAAGACCGCAATGGTTTCATCCAGTGGCTCAATATTTAATGACGGCAGAAGATGTTCCAGAATAAATTCAACAGGTTCGTACAATTTCATCCTCGAACCCATATTTTCCCTCATGGTATATAGGCATGGACTCATGTCGCACAATATGGGATAAGTGCCATTTTCGCTTGCCGCAGACAGTGCTGCTTCCAGTTGTCCTGATTTCATTTTACCTGCTTCGGTATAGCCTTTGCTCGAAAAAGCCATTCCACAGCACAAGTCTGTCAGATTTTCAGGGTGGATAACTTCAAATCCTCCTTTTTGCAACAGTTTCAACATCACATCTGTCAGTTGTTCCTCCTTCACATTACTTGTTGGTCCCATACTTCTGTTGATGCAGGATGGAAAATACACAACTTTTTTTGCTGATTGTGATGCCAGGTTGAATGGAATGGAATGGATTGGTTTTGCTCCGGTTGGCATCCATTGGTTCCACAATGGGATCTTATTGAAGGATATATACCGGAGAGTTTTTGAAATGCCTGACATCATTCGGTTTCCAAATATTTTATGGAAAAATGATACAAATGAAAGGCCTCTGCTCATCCATCTGGTAACCATCGACATCCTGTCGGCTACCCACAATCCGTTTTTCTGTCCAGTGCCAATCTCATCTTGTCTGATGGACTTGATCAGTTTGCCTGTATCAATTTTGACAGGACAGGCGGTTGCACAGAGCCCGTCTGTGGCACAGGTCTCATTTCCGCTGTACAGGTAGGCATTGCTGAGTACAGCAAGCATATGAGGCTCTTTTCCTGATTTTTGCAATCCGGCCATTTCGCGGAAAACTGCAATTCTTTGTCGCGGGGTGAGAGTCAGTTCGGCAGATACACAGGAAGGCTCACAAAACCCGCATTCGATACATTTATCAATCTGCTCATGGGCATCCGGTATTGGTTTCAGGTTTTTCAAATGAGCCTGTGGATCAGGGTTCATAATGACACCCGGATTGAGTAAGTTATTAGGGTCAAAAATTGTTTTGATCCTTTTCATCAGGTCATAGGCTTCAGTTCCCCATTCCATTTCCACAAATGGCGCCATATTCCTTCCTGTTCCGTGTTCTGCCTTGAGCGCCCCGTCGTATTTTTGAACGACAAGTTCAGCCACTTCCGACATCAGGTTTTTGTAGCGTTCAACTTCTGCCTCTATTCCGAAATCCTGGGTAAAGACGAAATGGAGGTTGCCCATAAGTGCATGTCCGAAGATAACGGCCTCGTGGTATCCCCATTTTTCGAAGAGTTGCTGCAAATCCAGGGTCGCTTCAGCCAATCGATCAATTGGGAAAGCCACGTCTTCTATGATCACGGTAGTTCCTTTTTTCCGCATCGCCCCGACGGAAGGAAACATTCCTTTCCTTATTTTCCAGAGATGTTCGCATTCTGATGGATCAGCAGTGAAAAGTACAGGTGCTATTACCGGAATCCCTGCTATTGATTTTACAATCGAATTGATCTGTTCTAACAGTTTTTCCGGCTGATCTGAGCGCGTTTCAACCAGCAGGGCACATACTCCGCTTTTCAGTGCCCTGAGATCAGTGGGCAGACCTTTTTCGTCCTCGACGGATCGTAGTCCTGCCCTGTCAATCAATTCCACAGCGGAAACAGGCGTTTCCTGCAGCAGGATCACTGCATTGCATGCGTCGTGAATTGTCGGGAAGAGCATCAGTGAACTGGCTTTGAAAGGATGTTCGACGACAGTCCTGTACCTGATTTCTGAAATAAAACCAAGAGTTCCCTCTGATCCAATCATCAGGTGCTGCAAAATATCAATGGGATCGGAAAAATCAACCAGGGCGTTGAGACTGTACCCTGTTGTGTTTTTCATCCGGTATTTACGTCTAATTTTCTCTGAAAGATCCTTGTGCTCAACTACATATTCGTGAAGCAATTTAATCTGGTTGATCAGACTGGCATTTGATTCCCTGAAAAATGCGCAATCTTTTTCGTTACCGGTATCCAGAACTGTTCCATCATTCAGCATCACCCGCATGCTCAGGAGGGTCTGGTAGGAGTTTTCGGCAATGCCGCAACACATTCCGCTGGCATTGTTGGCTGCAATTCCGCCGATCATGGCCGCATCGATGGAGGCTGGATCAGGTCCGATTTTCCGTCCGTACTTTGCCAGCAAAGCATTTGCCTGTTTGCCTGTGAGTCCAGGCTGCAATCGGATGGCAGCGCCATTATCCTCAACAATCGCCTTCTTCCAATGGTTTCCGGCAATCACCAGCAAGGAATCAGTCACGGCTTGACCTGAAAGACTCGTTCCTGCTGCACGAAAAGTAATCGGGATCATCAGTCTGGAGGATTCTTCCAGTATTCTGGAGACCTCTGTCTCATTTTTGGCTTTGATCACCATCTTTGGGATCAGCCTGTAAAAGCTGGCATCTGTTCCAAATGCCAGTGTATGAAGGGGATCGTGAAAAATGCGCGTTTTGTCAATGTACGGAACCAGCCTGTCGTAAAGCTCCTTGAAATTGCCTGTAAGCATTGGGTTAATACGGATAGTAAGATGGATTAAAAATAGTGATAAAATTGGTTCCCCAATTCCTTCCATCATTAAAAGCGAATCATCATTCCGGAATAGCATGAAGATTCATATAAAAATCGAAAAACAGCCTATTGGGTTCTTTCGCTTTGGCTTTCAATTTGCTTATATTTACCCTCCGATACCCCGGGTTACTTATGTTAAAATGTAAATCATGAAGCAAACTGCTTTGCTGCTGACTTTTTGTTGCTGGACTATCCTGGTTCATTCGCAGGATCGCATTACAGGTCATACCTTTTCCACCCGTTCCGAAGTGATAGCCCAGCATGGAATGGCCTGTACCAGCCAGCCATTGGCAACCCAGGCAGCCCTTGACATCCTGAAGGCTGGTGGAAACGCCATTGACGCTGCCATCGCGGCTAATGCGGTACTGGGTCTCGTAGAACCTGTCAGCAATGGCATTGGCGGTGACCTATTTGCCATTGTATGGGATGCCAAAACAAAAAAACTTTACGGATTGAATGCAAGTGGCAGGTCGCCGTATGACCTGACTTATGAATACTTCAAAAAAAATGGCATCACCAGGATTCCGGCCACCGGACCACTGCCTGTTTCCGTTCCGGGATGCGTGGACGGCTGGTTTGAACTGCACAAGAAATTCGGAAAGCTTCCAATTTCCGACCTGCTCAAGCCTGCCATTGGTTATGCCCGTGATGGATTCCCGGTTACGGAAGTGATTGCCTATTATTGGAATTCAAATTCCAAAAGCCTGCAGAAATATCCGGGATTCAAGGAAATTTACATGCCTAACGGGAAAGCTCCGGCAAAGGGTGAGATCTTCAAAAATCCATACCTGGCAGCAACACTGGAAAAAATTGCAACTGGTGGACGTGATGCTTTTTACAAGGGTGAAATCGCCCAAAAAATGGTGGATTACATGCATGAGCAGGGTGGTTTTCTGAGCATGCGCGATCTGGCCGACCACCATTCCGAATGGGTGGAACCAATTTCAACCAATTACCGCGGATACGACATCTGGGAGTTGCCACCAAACGGTCAGGGAACTGCTGTTCTGCAACAACTTAATATGCTGGAGAGGTTCGACATTGCGAAAATGGGTTTCGGAAGTGCAGAATACATACACACATTCGTGGAAACCAAAAAACTGGCATTCGAAGACAGGGCGAAATACTATGCCGATCCGGATTTCTGCAAGATTCCGATCCGGAAACTGATTTCGAAGGAATATGCGGAGGAACGGCTAAAATTGTTCGATCCCGCCCGCTCTGCAAAAAGTTATCCGGCAGGAAACCTGGAAACGGGAAATACGATTTACATGACCACTGCGGACAAGGACGGCAATTTGGTTTCTCTGATCCAGAGCAACTACCGCGGCATGGGTTCGGGCATGACTCCCGGTAAACTGGGCTTCGTTTTCCAGGACAGGGGCGAAATGTTCATGATAGATTCTACCCACATGAACCGGTATGAGCCGCATAAGAGACCATTCCATACCATTATTCCTGCCTTTATCACCAAGGACGGCCAACCATATATCAGCTTCGGACTGATGGGCGGATCCATGCAACCCCAGGGTCATGTCCAGATGGTGGTCAACCTGATCGATTTCGGTATGAACCTTCAGGAAGCAGGAGATGCGCCCCGTATCTGCCACGAAGGTTCCAGCGAACCCACCGGTGAAAAGATGACTGATGGGGGAGTTGTCTATCTGGAGAGTGGAATCCCTTATGAAACCATCCGGCAGTTGCTTGGGATGGGTCATAAAATTGAGTTTATCAACGGCATCTACGGCGGATACCAGGCCATCAAATGGGACGACAAGAACAAGGTCTATTACGGGGCATCTGAATCTCGGAAAGACGGGCAGGCGGCTGGATATTGAAAAAAGAGCGGGGACGAGTGGACGACTTGGACGACGGGACGATGCCTCAATTATTACTCTCGGCATTTTAGTCATTTTAGTCACTTTAGTTCACTTTAGGCACTTGAATAAAATTCATATATTGGACAACTATTAATAACTATTTAACATGAAAAGAAGAAGTTTTTTGAATACCTCTGCTGCCCTGGCGGGCATCATGGTAATTCCAAGGCATGTACTCGGGGGTAACGGTTTCACGGCTCCCAGCGATAAGCTCACCAAGGCCATCATCGGCGTTGGAGGCATGGGCCGCGGCCACATCGGATATGAGGATACACGCGTAGTCGCCATTTGTGATGTGGACAAGAAGCACCTGGAACAGGTGAAGCAAATGGTCCCGAATCCGGTGAAAACCTACCACGATTTCCGAGAATTACTGCTGCAGCCGGATATCGACATCGTCCACATTGCGACGCCGCCCCACTGGCATGCGATCATGGCCGTTGAGGCAGCCCGGGCAGGGAAGGACATCTGGTGTGAGAAACCAATGACCCGCACCATCGGTGAAGGATTGCGTGTTGTGGAAGAGATCAATAAATACGACCGCATTTTCAGGCTCAATACCTGGTTCCGTTTCAAGGATACATTCTATGGACTCGGTACCGACGTAAAACCATTGAAGAAGGTGATCCAGAGCGGCATCCTCGGATGGCCGCTTAAAGTTACCGTCAGCGGAATTACCGGCTATGACTGGAAATTCTATTGGAGCGGAGAACGCAACCTCAAACCAATGCCTGTCCCGGAAGAACTTGATTATGATATGTGGCTCGGACCAGCGCCCTACAAACCCTACAATCCTGAGCGTGTGCACGCCAAATTCCGTGGGTACTGGGATTATGATGGCGGAGGTTTGGGCGACATGGGACAGCATTATCTCGATCCTGTACAATATTTGCTTGGCAAGGACGATACCAGTCCCATCAAGGTTGAGGTGGACGCTCCTGAACAGCATTATGATGCCGTAGGTTCATGGAGGAGAATAGAATATACCTACGCAGATGGCTGCAAGATCATACTGGACGGCGAGAACCGCGACAAGGATGCCGCCTACATTGAAGGTCCGAACGGGAAAATTTTCAGAGGATTCAAATCCAATATACCTAATCTTCAGTCATTCATTGAGACACTTCCGGAGCCCGAAACACAGATTACCACATTTACCGAATCCGTGAAAACCAGGAAGAAATTTGCGTTAAACGAAATGAACGGATATCACTCCTGCACGGTGGTCAACATGGGAATAATTGCCCTTCAACTGGGCCGCACGCTTCATTTTGATCCGGTACGTCAGCAGTTTATTGACGATGAAGCAGCCAACAGGCTCATCAATCAACCCATGCGTGCTCCCTGGAGTATCTAAAGAAGTTTGAAATGTTTTTATTGTTTGAAAAGTTTGAAATGTTCATGATTTGCAATTTTTCAAACCCTTCAAACATTTCAAACCCTTCAACAATCAAATAATACAAATATTGATAAAAAAGGTATGAAGAAGATATTTTCGTTTTTAATGGTCGCTACGCTGTTTCTTGCTGTGAGCCTAAACAGCGCAGGACAGATCAACAGAACCATCAATACCAAGGTTGCCGATGCATTGTCGCAGGTGCCAACCAAGGATGAAGCAAGGATGAACAGCCTGTTGGAAGAACTGGCCGGGTTGAAGGAAGAGGGATTTGCCCTTTTCGTGGCCAAAGTGGTTCCTCCCGGAACCGGTGATGATGTGGCAGCCAGGTTTATCATTGCCAGCATGTCCAAATATGTCTCGCAATTCGGAAAAACAGAGGATAAACTGATGGTCGAAGGTGGATTGCTGAAGGCGCTGCAGGGCGCTTCCGACAAGGATGTACAATCCTTTTACCTTACCCAACTCTATTTCGTGGCTACCGGTAAGTCAGTAGATCTCCTGAGTCAGTATTTACATGATGAAAAACTTTGTGATGCATCCGTAAAGGTGCTTCTGGCAATTAGTTCTCCTTCTGCAGGAGATGCGATGCTGAAAGCACTGGATGGCGCTCAGGGTATCCCAGCGCTTGCGCTGGCCAAAGCCGTCGGCCAGATGAAACTGGAAGCTGCCAATCCTGTCCTGATTAAAAAGCTGGACGCTGCAGATGTTAAAATGCAGCGCGTGATACTTGCGGCTCTCGCACAGATAGCATCCAGGGAAAGCTTCAGTGTTTTAACAGAAAAGGCAGCCGGAGCAAAATACCTGTACGAGCCTACCGGGATTGTTCCATCACTGATCACATATGCCGGCCGGCTAGGTGAAAAGGGAGATCTGGCGCTTTGCGATAAAACCTTGGCTGTTTTATTGACCAATTGCAAGGAGGCAAAACAACTGCAATACCGTTCAACAACACTGGCCATCAAGGCAAAATACTGGGGGATGGAGTCTTTGCCCCTTTTGCAAAAAGAGTTCGACAGTTCCGACAAAGCCTATCGTGCCGGCGTGATGAACCTGGCTGCTGCCATGACGGATATTTCAGCAACGCGTCAATGGCTTGCCAAAGCTAATTTAGTAACAGGAGAGAAGCGTGCCGAAATTATTGAGATGCTGGGACGCCGGCGTTGTCAGACGCTGATGCCAACATTTGAATCATTCCTGGCAGATCCGTCCGAATTGGTAAGAGGTGAGGCCATCGACGCCATCGCATTGATAAAAGGGGATGTGGCTGTCAAAGTTCTGGAGGATCACCTGGTAAAGGGGCCTGATGCCGCTGCTACAGCAAAAGCACTTACCAGGATCGTGGACGGCAATCACCTTTTGGGATTGTGTGCAGGTTTGGAGGATGCTCCCAAAGCCGCCAAGGTAGAGATCATCAAACTGATTGGCTCCAAAGGAGTCAGGGGCTGTTTCGAAAAGATTTACGGTTATACCGCCAATGCTGACCAGGATATTTCAGCTGCTGCATATGTAGCGCTGAAGAATATGTCAACAAAGGAAAATGTGCTCCAATTGATGGAACTTTTAAAGAAAGCCACAACCAAGGATCAGATTTCGGCTGTTCAACTGGCATTGGTTCATGCTGCATCGGGTATGAACAATGAAGATACCGCAAATTTAATCGGTCAGCTGAGCAAGATAACTGATCTTGGCCGTACACTGGGAGTTTATGCCAGTCTGGGTGGCAAGGATGCCCTTAAAAAGGTAGTGGATGCTTTTGGTTCAGGCGATCTGGCTATCAAGGAATCAGCCTTTTCTGCCCTTGTGAAATGGAGCAGCGCAGACGCGGCAGACGCACTTTATCAGATTTGTGCAGCCAATCCTGATTACCAGGTAAGGGCTTACAAGGGATTTGTGGATCTGGTTTCACATTCCGTTTTACCGGATGATCAGAAATTGCTGCAATACCGCAAATTAATGCCGCTTGCTTCCGGGAAAGAACAAAAATTAATGGTCATTGACAGGTTGGGTGACCTGAAGACATTCCCTGCCTTATTGTATATCGCTAATTTTTTGGATGACAAGGATTTGCAGGCTGATGCTGCTTCTTCCGCGATGTCAGTTGCCCTGCCAGGATCAGGAAAAACAGTTGGCCTGACAGGCAAGATTGTCAAAGATGTACTGAAAAAATCTGTAGGACTGATATCCGGTGCTGAAAGTGATTACGACAAGGAAAAGATCAGGAAATACCTTGCTTCCATGCCCGACGAAGAAGGTTTTGTACACATGTTCAACGGGAAAGATCTTACCGGCTGGAAAGGATTGGTGGGTAATCCGATCACCAGGGCCAAAATGACGGAGAAGGAACTGGCTGCCAAACAGGTGGAAGCCGATGCCAAGGCAAACAAAAACTGGAGTGTAAAAGACAATTCCATTGTATTCAACGGTGCAGGCGATAACCTCTGTTCGACCAAACAATACGGTGATTTTGAGATGATTGTTGACTGGCTGATTACCAGGAAAGGCGACAGTGGAATCTACCTCAGAGGGTCTCCGCAAGTTCAGATCTGGGATACTTCACGTGTGGAGGTTGGTGCACAGGTAGGTTCAGGCGGACTCTACAACAATCAGAAATACAGGAGCAACCCTTTGAAAGTGGCTGACAATCCGATCGGCGACTGGAACCATTTCTACATCAAAATGGTGGGTGAAAAGGTGACTGTTTACCTGAATGGCGTTTTGGTCGTTGACAATGTGACACTCGAGAATTACTGGGATCGTTCTATTCCGATTTTTCCGAAAGAGGCCATTGAACTGCAGGCGCATGGAAACGAACTCGCTTTCCGCGATATCTATGTGAAAGAGATCAACGATGGCCATTATGTTTTACCAGCTGAGGAACAAAAAGAGGGATTTGTACCTCTTTTCAACGGCATCAACTTCGAAGGCTGGACCGGCAATACCGTTGATTATGAAGTGAAGAACGGTGAAATAGTACTGAATGTCGACAATGGTCCGTCGCACGGAAACCTGTTTACTGAAGGCGAATACAAGGATTTCGTTTTCCGCTTCGAGTTCCAGCTAACACCCGGGGCAAACAACGGATTGGGCATCCGTGCTCCGCTTCAGGGTGATGCGGCTTATGTCGGTATGGAACTACAGATACTGGATGATGATGCGCCGATTTACACGGATTTGCATCCTTACCAGTACCATGGTTCTGTTTACGGCGTGATTCCTGCCAAACGTGGTTCGTTAAAACCTACCGGTGAATGGAACTATGAAGAAGTTGTGGTGAAAGGCAATCAGGTAAAGGTAATCCTGAACGGAAACGTAATAACAGATGGCGATATCGCGGTAGCCAGCCGCAATGGAACCGCAGATCGCAAGGAGCATCCGGGACTTCTTCGGACAACCGGTCATATCGGTTTCCTGGGTCACGGGACAGTTGTGAAATTCAAGAATATCAGGGTGAAGGAGCTTTAAACATAATTTGAAAATTTGAAAATGTGGAAATGGGGGAGAGCTACAGATTGAAATAGTGTGGCTATTTTCCCTGAAATTCATTTTAACGTTTCATTTAAAATAGATAGACCCGGGGCGAAGCATAACGGCACTCCGGGTCATTTTTTTCACCACAATAGACAAACAGGTTACAACAGGTCTAGTGTGTCCTATGTGCCTACTGTGGTGTATTATTATTGACTATTCTCCAATAATTGAGTTATCTCTGATTTTAGTTTATCTTTTTCCATCAGATATTGTAAATTTGCCACGGCTTTAATTTTCACATTTTCATATTTTCATATTTTCAAATTTAGGTTGATGAATATTGAACTTATTATAAAAGAACAGGTTGCAGTAGCAATCCAAACACTGTATGATCAGGTTGTTGATGCAGCTCAGGTTCAGGTGCAACTTACCCGCATAGAGTTTGAAGGTGATCAGACCGTCATGGTTTTTCCCTTTCTCAAAATATCCAAAAAATCACCTGAGGTTACGGGAGCAGAGATTGGGGAGTACCTGGTCGCCAACGTAAAGGAGGTTTCTGCCTTTAATGTGGTGAAAGGCTTCCTGAATCTGGTTATCAGCAACAACTACTGGATTGACAGGCTCAATGATGCCATTCCGGATGAGCAGTTCGGATTTGTTCCGATGACGGATACGTCAGAACTGGTGATGATAGAATACTCTTCCCCAAACACCAACAAACCGTTGCACCTTGGTCATATTCGCAACAACCTGCTTGGATTCTCCCTTTCCGAGGTCATGAAGGCCAATGGTTACAAGGTAGTTAAGACCAATATCGTCAACGACAGGGGCGTCCACATCTGTAAATCGATGGTTGCCTGGCAGAAGTTTGGCAACGGCGAAACACCTGAAACCAATGGGAAGAAAGGCGATCATCTCGTGGGAGAATACTACGTCAGATTTGATCAATTGTACAAGAGTGAAATCGCTGAACTGATTGCTGCCGGGAGGACTGAGGATCAGGCCAAGGAAGAGGCTCCTTCCATCGTTGAAACGCGCGAAATGCTGCTCAAATGGGAAGCCAATGATCCGGAGGTCCGTAAACTGTGGAAAATGATGAACGGTTGGGTATATACCGGTTTCGATGAAACCTACAAGACCCTTGGCGTTGATTTTGATAAAATCTATTACGAATCTGATACTTACACCATTGGTCGCGACGAAGTTCTTCGGGGTGTCAAAGAAGGTATCTTCCAGCAGGAAAGCGACGGTTCCGTCTGGGCCAATCTCGAAAACGAAGGATTGGACAAGAAAATCCTGCTGCGGTCAGATGGTACCTCAGTATACATCACACAGGATATTGGCACAGCACAGCTTCGCTACCGCGATTATCCCATCGATCACATGATCTATGTCGTGGGCAACGAACAGATTTACCATTTCCAGGTACTCTCGCTGTTGCTTGATAAATTGGGCTACAAGTGGGGGAAAGACCTCTACCATTTCTCCTATGGGATGGTTGAGCTTCCCAACGGCAGGATGAAATCCCGTGAGGGCACAGTAGTGGATGCGGATGACCTCGTAGCAGGTATGGTTGATGTAGCCCGTGCAGTTTCGATGGAACTGGGGAAACTGGATGGCTACAGCGAAGAAGAGAAAGAGAATATTTACCGAATTGTGGCCTTGGGCGCACTGAAATATTTTATCCTGAAGGTTGATCCGAAAAAGACCATGACCTTCAATCCGGAAGAGTCCATCGACTTTAACGGCAATACGGGGCCTTTTATTCAGTACACCTACGCCCGGATCCAAAGTATCCTCCGCAAGGCAAAAGATACAGGAATCGCGATTCCCGGCAGAGCGGACACAGCGTCGCTGAATGAGAAGGAACGCAATCTGCTGAAGATCATCTCCCTCTTTCCCGATGTGGTCAGGGAAGCCGGCAAGGCGCACAGCCCGGCGGTAGTGGCCAATTATGTATACGATCTGGTGAAAGAGTTCAATTCTTTCTATCATGATTTTTCCATCCTGAACGAACCGGATCTGTCTGTACGCGACTTCCGTCTGGCAGTAGCGCAAACCGTAGCAAGGATCATCAAAAACGGATTTTCATTGCTTGGGATACAGGTGCCGGAGAGAATGTAAGGGCATGGAGCATGGGGCATGGTGCATGGGGCTTGGGGCATGGGGCTCAGGGTAGGTCGTTATCAATCAGGAGAAACAAATAGCTCATTCAATCGACTACAAGACGAGCAAGAATG
>CAIUUO010000223.1 GCA_903902325.1 uncultured Bacteroidia bacterium | reverse complement strand
GGTAAAGGTTCTGTAATATATTGGCGTTGTAGAATCTCACAGGGGATATTCCGTCAACATCCACGATAGTGCCATCCCGCTTGATGAAGGCTGCGCGTCGTTTAATGATTTTAGTAGCCGTAGCACTGTCAGGAACATTTGCCTGGCGAAGTTCAATCAATACCCAATCAACGACATCAACCGGGATAACCGGCACCGATTCGGGCCCTGTATAATACCATGGTGAGCCTGAATAGGGCTGGGTTAAGGGAATCAATCCGGAGTAATTAAGTACTGTTGTCATGGTGTCGACACTAAAGGGGCCTTCGAGGAATGCTTTAAGATTGATATCATGGCTCCCCATCATGCCTGTGAAGGTTCCAGGGGTGGTAATGCCGGTTGCGGTAAGTTCATGCATCACAGGGTTTGCCTGGTTGAAGGTGACCACAGGGGAGGGGTTTACCTTAGTATTCGTAACGAAATAATATGTACATTTGTAGAAATACAAAATGTATGCAAACAGATAATCTTATTCAGCTGAAGTACAAAAAAATACTTCCTTTTTTAAATGAGAGACTGACCAGAATCGTTTTAGCTGCTGATGCAGAAAGTATGGGGAGGGGCGGCCTAAGTAAAGTCTCGAAACTCTCAGGCATCTCACGGGTTACCTTGAATATGGGGATAAAAGAATTAGCATTATTATCTACAAATGAGGCTGTTAGCAAGGATCGAATTAGAAAGGGAGGTGGGGGACGAAAAAAAGCAACCGAAAACAACAAGGATTTAGAAAAAGCTATAGAAGAAATAGTTAGCCCACATACGATGGGAGATCCAATGAAGCCATTGCTCTGGACAAATAAAAGTTTGCGCAACATCGCAGAGGCAGCAAAGAATATGGGATACAACATTAGTCATAAATTGGCTGGCGTAATTTTAAAAAACGCAGGTTATAGTTTACAGGGTAATAGAAAAACGGATGAAGGAAGTACTCACATTGACAGAGATGCCCAATTTAATTACATTAATGATGCTGCTATCGATTTTTTAGCGGATGATGATCCTGTAATTTCAGTTGATTGCAAAAAAAAGGAATTGGTTGGGAATTTCAAGAATGAAGGTGCCGAATGGCTGCCAACTGGGCAACCAACAACAGTGAAGGTTTACGACTTTATTGATAAAGATTTGGGCAAAGCAATTCCGTATGGGGTTTATGATATTGCGAACAATGAAGGCTGGGTGAGTGTTGGCATCAGTCATGACACAGCAAGTTTTGCGGTAGCAACAATAAGAAACTGGTGGATCGAAATGGGAGAAGAAAAATTTTCCAAATCAAAACGAATTCTTATTACAGCAGATGGAGGTGGAAGTAACAGTTCAAGAAGCAGATTGTGGAAAACAGAGTTACAGATATTGGCAGATGAAATTGGAAAAGAAATAAGTGTGTGTCATTTTCCCCCAGGAACAAGCAAATGGAATAAAATAGAACATCGATTATTCTCACATATCACAATGAATTGGCGGGCAAGGCCTTTAACAAACATACAGTTGGTAGTGGATTTAATAGCATCGACAAAAACATCAAAAGGATTAAAAGTGAAATCCAGATTAGATTCAACCGTGTACGAGAAAGGAATAAAAATATCTGATGATGATTTGAATAAAATCAATTTACAAAAAGATGATTTTCACGGAGAATGGAACTACACAATCAAGCCAACTATTGGAAACCTTATTTCGTAACAGCAGCTAAGTGTTACATTCCACCCTGGAAAACCAAAACAGCCGGGTGCAGTTTCCTGCCCGGCTGTTTTGGGAATTGGTTGAATGGCTATTTCAGGATTGACCTGAGTTCCGAGCTGTAATCCTTGGTGATGTCGGTCCACTCCGTGATCATCGACTG
>CAIUUO010000222.1 GCA_903902325.1 uncultured Bacteroidia bacterium | reverse complement strand
TTATTACGGCGGATACCTACAACGATGTCCTCCACCAAATCGAACCGGGCATTTTCAATGTCTTTCTGAGTCATAGATGGTTTAAAGTACAAAGATAGTTGTTTAAATGATACTGAATATACTCTTTGGGTGCCTGATCAACCGAATATCATTTAACTTTACAACCTATAAAACTTGTTGAGTCATGATAGGATCAACCATCGTACACCTGGATATTGTGGATTCGACCAATAATTATGCCGCAAAGGAATTGCTGACAAAAAGTCTGATAGAGGGAACTGTTGTTGCCGCAGACTGTCAGCAATCAGGCAGGGGTCAGGGCGAATCGTCGTGGGAAAGTTCGGAAGGCAAGAACCTTACATTCAGCATCGTTCTCTATCCCATAAATTTGGAGGTTTCCAGGCAATTTATAATTTCCAAGACCATCGCCTTGGGCATTGCCGATTTTCTTTCTGGTTACTCGCAAGGGATCAGGATCAAATGGCCGAACGATATTTATGCCGGAGACCGCAAAATTGCCGGGATCCTCATTGAGACAGCAGTCATGGCGGGAAAAATATCCAGGGCTGTAATTGGCATCGGATTGAACATCAACCAAGAGAAATTTGTATCGGATGCCCCCAATCCGGTATCCCTGAAAAATCTGACTGGGAAAACCTTTGACTTAAAACGGACACTCAACGAATTGTGCTTTCATCTTGACAAACGTTATCTCCAACTAATTGGATATAAATATTCTCAGATCGACCTGGATTTTGAAAGATTGCTTTACAGGATGGGTGAATGGGCCATGTTCTGTGCCGACGGATCCGATTTCGAAGGAATGATCACGGGTACAGATCCAGAAGGTCAACTACTGATACAAAACCGGGAAGGGAAGATCAGGGGTTTTCAGTTCAAGGAAGTTCAGTTCTTGTTCCCAGCCTGAAGGAAATAGCTTATTCCTCCTCTACTTCCGCCACTACTTCCTTCTGGTCCATCCAGTACAAAAATAATTTGTACCCAACAGAGAAAATAATGGCGCCTGTGAAAAGTCCCACAATCCCTGAATAAATAAAGCCTCCGAGGGAACCTATGAAAATGACAGGCATTGGAACCAGTGCACCTTTCCCGAGTAATACTGGTTTTAAGATGTTGTCAATCAGGCCGACGAAAATACACCAGATCAAAAAAACGACGGCAGTCACCGTACTGTAGGAGGCAAAAACATAGATCACTACCGGGATCACCACAGGGAAAACACCGATCTGAATAATTCCAAGAATGAGCGAAAGCATAAACAGCAAACCTGCTGCAGGGACTCCAATGACAACCATTCCGACACCTAACAGCAAGGATTGGATAAATGCCACGCCCATGATACCTTTTACTACTGTGCGGATTGTCTTTTCAGCCAGATTTGCATAATCACTGCCATTTTCTCCAAGGATCCTGTTGAACAAGCCTTCTGCCAATTTTGCAGATGCATCCGAACTCACCAGCAGGAAACCAGCCAGGATGATGGATACAAACAATTTCACATAACCAATTCCTGCTGAAGCTATGGAGGAAATAACAACCAGCGACACATCTTTTAATTGGGGCGCATAAGCCTGGAGTCCTTCACCCATATTGTTGCTGAAAGCGTTCCATTTTTCATAGATTATTGGCCCAACAACCGGAAGCGATGCGATTTGTTCTGAGGCGCTGGGCAAAAGACTACCATTGGTTTCGTATTGGGCTTTCAGAAAGGTGATCCCATCGTATAGCGAGCTTGCAAAAAGTGCGATCGGTAACAATACAAGCAAAATCATACCACTAACTACCAGGGTCGATGCCAGGATCTGTCTGCCGTGCAATTTTGAAGTAAGCCACTTAAATGCAGGATAAAGCACTACTGCAAAGATGATTGACCAAACAAAAAAATCCATGAATGGCTTGATGATACCATAGCACCAGTATAAAAGCAGGAAAAGAAGTCCAAGTCGCAAGGTAATTTCTACGGCATTTCGAATCTGATTCTGTTCTTTGGAGGAGGATTTTTCTGACATGGTTTTGAAAAATTAGGAGTGACTAAAGTGAACTAAATTGACTAAAGTGAACTTAAGTTAAACGCCAAATGGCTCAATAACATGTTTGTTGGTTCACATTAACCAAAATTATTATTTTTCAACAATGTTTTATCCTGACATTTACTTTAGTCACTTCTAGGTCACTTTAGTCAATACAGGCCCTTATTTTTGGGAGTAATTGATACTTGCAAGCAGGTCCGCCAGTTTTTCAATACCCTTTTCAAGATAAATGTTGACCATCATTTTAATCATCATGTTCACCTCCGCATGTAGCGTGAGTTTAATCTTGCAACTGTTTTCGGTTTCAGGAGCCAGTTGCACCCAAAATGTGACAGGAAAAGGAACCGATTTTTCACCCTGAATTTTTATGGTCTTGAAGGGTTCACGTTCAATAATTTCGATACCGACATGGCCGATCGGATTAATTTTGAAGCTGCAATGATCCTCGGAAGCTTCAAATTCTTCCGGATCGAATCCAGATGTATTTACCCCTTTTTGATTGAGTTCCTCTATCTTTTCTTTCGTAACAAACTGTTCCAGATTTTTTAGGTTGGACAATTTGGTATAAACCAATTCCTGTGAAAAGGGTATGATGCGCGGTTCACTGATGTATTTTTCGACAGCCATGATTAGTAGATTGTTTTATAGTTTCAAGTTACAAGTTACAGGTTGCAAGTTAACGTGTAACCTGTAACTTGTATCCTGCAACTTCTTACCGTCCCCAGGTTTCTGGGGTTTTCCGCCAGTTGTTCAGACTTTCCAGTTGCTCCTGGTTGATCTCGCCAGCATCAAATGCCACCTTCAGCAAAACATTGTAATTACTGAGCGTGGTCAGTTCAATGTTGGCTGCTTCAAAATTCCTTGCCGCATGGGGAAAGTTGTAGGTAAATATAGCCAGCATACCCAATACCTCCGCACCATAATTCCGGACGGCTTCGGCAGCATTCAGGGAACTGTATCCTGTCGATACCAGGTCTTCTATCACCACTGTTTTGGTACCCTGGGGGATGTCACCTTCTATCAGGTTTTCCAATCCATGTCCCTTTGGCGCTGAACGAATATATATGAAAGGAAGCCCCAGTTTTTCGGCAACCAGCACTCCGTGTGCTATAGCTCCCGTAGCTACTCCGGCAATAGCTTCCGCTTCGGGATATTTTTCTTTGACAAGTCGGGTAAATTCTTCGCAGATGAAAGTTCTGGTCGAAGGGTATGAAAGAATCTTCCGGTTATCGCAGTATATTGGGGCTTTCCATCCGGAGGCCCAGGTAAATGGTGAATCAGGTTGGATTTTTATGGTGTTGATAGCCAGTAACTGTCTGGCAACTTCAATTTGTCTCTGTTCCATCTCTAGGTTTTTTTTACAAAGTTAAGCTTTTTTACTATTTTTATTCTGCCGGTAGAGTTGGATTGATGGATTTTCCGGAGATTTATTTGAGGCTTTTACCCTCAATTCACCTTAATCATAAAGCCAGGATGAGAAAATATTTTGCTGCACTTTGTCTGACCACTTTTTTTATTGTTACCAATTATGGTGTCCGAGCCCAGAGTGCCTTAAAAATGATTTCTACAACTGTTTCGGCACCTGAAGTAACTGGCATTATGGATTATTCAGGTTCTGAAATTTTATTTCAGGCTCCATGGCCATTGGTTTCGTATGAAATATGTCGCAAAAATGATTTGCCCCACCTGGAATCCTGTAACACAGCCGGACTTTCCAGTAAAAAGTCAAATGGGGGTAAAATGGAGGTGTCTTTTGATGAGTTAAATGGATATATTCCTGGATACAAAGCTGTTATTACTTTCAGAAATATTTCAAAAGATACTTTATGGCTGACCAACGTGGTTCCGTTCGGGTTCTCTGCTGAAAAGATTTGTATCAAAGGAAAAGGGGATCATCCCCTGTCAAGAAGTTATCTCTTTCGTTCCGGATTTGAACCGGTCAACTGCATTTTGCCTGACAATGCATGGGAACTCGGTTTTTCTGATTTTGAGGTAAAAGACGGGCAAAGGGTGGCTGCAATTACCCGCAGGTTGCGGGAAAATATGGAGAAATCTGTCCGACGGCGTTTTGAAACGGAGATGGCTCCGGGCGGGGTTGTGCAATATGCGTTGTATGCTGATTTATACAAGGGTAATTGGCAGGATGGTCTCAGGATGATCTTCCAGGACCGGTTGCTGTACGATGTTGAACTGGGGAAATTTGACAATTCATTGTTTGAAAGAGAAGATCTTAAGTGGGTCAGACATGCCTATGTCTCTCATCTGATGATGGCATGGAACGGATATTTCTATGATGATCAGGATAAGAAATTTCATTTGACGGATTTCCTGGAAAGGGGCAAAAAATTGTATGGTGGGGATGATTTCATCGGGATTTGGCCTACCTGGCCAACCCTGGGTGTGGATCAGCGAAACCAGTGGGATATGTTTCGCGACCTGCCGGGTGGTACAGATGAACTCCGGAATGAATCAAAAATGCTGAACAGCAAAGGAAGCCGCCTCTTTATTTGCTACAATCCCTGGGATGAAAGTACGAGGAATGAAAGTCATACCGAAGGAATGGCGAGACTCGTGGCAGCCACCCATGCCGATGGGGTAGTGCTGGATACCCGCGGGGCATCCAGCAAAGCGCTGCAGTTTGCAGCAGATTCTGTCAGGAAAGGCGTGATCATGTACAGCGAGGGAATGGCCGTTCCCAAAGATATGCAGGGTATCGTAGCCGGGAGGGTTCACAATGCCCTCTATTACTGCCCGATGCTGAACCTGAACAAGATAATCAAACCTGAATTTGCTATTTTTAGGGTGGCTGAAATCTTTAAGGAACCGATTAAAAGGGAGTTTTGTCTCTCTTTTTTCAATGGTTATGGCACGGAACTGAATATTTTCGCTCCCGGCATCCCCGAATGGGCCGACGAACAATATCGTTACCTGGGTAGAATCGCCCGGATTCAAAGGGAAAACACGGAAAATTTCACGGCGAAACAAATCACGCCGTTGTTGCCAACCTCCCGTGATAAAATCTGGGTGAACAAATGGCAGACTACAGAAAAAACCGTTTATACCCTTTTTAGCCTGATCCCGGAAGGATTCAGAGGCACTCTTTTTGAAGTGACTCCCAAGTTCGGAACCCATTTTGTAGATCTATGGAGACACGAGGAGAGACAACCGGTAAAAACAGGTCAGGTATGGCAAATGGAGGCTGAAACGGATGCTTTCAATCAAAGCTGGCTTGGGTCAAACAACGAGGGTGAAGTTGACTGCATAGCTCAGTTGCCCGTGTTGATGTCGGCTACTCTGCTGGGAGATGAACTCAGTTTGGCGATAAAAGCGGGGGATTCGGTGAAGATTTGGCCTGGACATCCTGATTATGCAAAGACTCCGCTTACTTTAAAGGCTGCAGATCAGACCATCCGGCTGACCGACCATTTTGGCCGGTACGAAGGGAAATTCGTTATACAATTGTTCCGGCAGCAACAACTCCTGGATGAAAAAATCATCCGCATCGTACCCGGAATGCCCAGACTCATCAGCAGGGTCGAAAAAACAAAAATTGCGGATCAAACGCCCGCCGGAATGGTGGAGATTCCCGCAGGGAAGTTCACTTTTCACGCTTCGAATGGGGATGAGTTTATTCCTTATCCCAAAGAGAATGAGGGAAAGTCCTTCGATATGCCTTCCTTCCTGATGGACAGGTTTCCGGTTACGAACAGGCAATACAAGGAATTTGTGTTCGCATCCGGTTACCTGCCTTCAGATACCGTGAATTACCTGAAAAACTGGAAGAACGGAACATTCCCGGCAGGTCAGGAAAAATTCCCGGTAGTTTATATCTCATTCGAGGATGCACTGGCTTTTGCAAAGTGGGCAGGTAAGAGATTGCCGACAGAAATCGAATGGCAATATGCGGCACAGACTTCTGCCGGCAATGAGTGGCCCTGGAAACAGAAGCGGCAAATCAGAAGAACGGAAGAGTCTGTGACCAATACCCTGACGGTATTTAAAATAGCGGGCATCGATCCAGTTTGCTGCAATCCCGGAAACGGTAAGCTCTATGCTGTCGGAAGCTATCCGAAGGGAGCAAATCCATACGGTTTGCAGGATCTCGTCGGGTGTGTGTGGCAACTGACCAATGACCTGTATGTCAACGGAAGCTACAGGTATATCATCATGAAAGGCGGAAGTTATTTCAATCCCTCCTCAAGCTGGTGGTATGTGCAGGGCGGACCGAGGGAGCTGCATTACAGGCAATTCCTGCTGCGTGTTTCTGAAGGATTCGAAAGAAATGGTACGGTGGGGTTCAGGTGCGTGAAAGACCAATAATTACCGGGAGGTAATTTTCAATTTTCGATTTGGGATTTTCGATTTTCGATTGACGCTCCCTGAGCCTGGACTCCCCTGAGCCTGTCGAAGGGTCGAAGGGTTAATTTAAATCCCAAGCATTCCGGTCCCTGAGCTTGTCGAAGGGTATTCATTTTTGAGAATTTGATTAGATATTACTTATCCTTTATAAATAGAATTATAGAAACTCAATAAATAGTAGTAGATGAAAAACTATTCCGGTTTAATACTCCTGTTCACATTTTTCTCCTTTTCATTGTCGGCTCAAGCCCAGCAGACTGCAAAGACAATTGCTGACAATTACCTGAACAACAGACCACCCCTTGTTTCCAAACCTTTTATGGAACTTCCACTGGGTGCGATCTCCCCGGATGGGTGGCTGAAAGACCAGCTGATCAGGCAAAAGAACGGCATGACGGGTCATCTGGATGAGATATATGAAGCTGTGATGGGTAAGCGCAATGGCTGGCTCGGCGGGGACGGCGACGTCTGGGAAAGAGGTCCCTACTGGATTGATGGATTGCTTCCGCTTGCCTATATCCTGAAAGACAAGGAGCTGATAGCAAAGGTCAAGCCGTGGATTGAATGGACGCTCAATAGCCAGCAGGTCGATGGCTATTTCGGACCTTCTGTCGATCGTGGTGCGGAAACCGGGCTGCAACGCGGTAATGCGAGGGATTGGTGGCCCAAAATGGTAGTTTTGAAATATTTGCAGCAATATTATGCGGCTACAAAGGATGAAAGAGTGATTAAGCTGATGCTCAATTATTTCAGATACCAACTGGCCGAATTGCCCAAAACACCATTGAACCACTGGACCCACTGGGGTGAGGACAGGGGTGGCGACAACCTGATGATCGTTTACTGGCTTTACAACCTGACAGGTGAGAAATTCCTGCTCGATCTGGGTGAGTTGATTCACAAACAGACAGTCAACTGGACCGATGCCTTCCTGACAGGGAAGCTTCGTCCCCAGTGGAGTTTTCATTGTGTAAACGTGGCGCAGGGGATGAAGGAACCTGCTGTTTATTACCAGCAAACAAGGGACGTTAAATATGTTGAAGCTGTGAAAGCCGGATTGGCTGATCTGAAACAGTTTCACGGTTTTCCGGATGGATTGTACGGTGCCGATGAGATGCTACATGGCAACAATCCAACGCAGGGATCCGAATTTTGCTCGGCTGTGGAGATGATGTTTTCTATGGAGGCCATCCTTCCTGTAACAGGAGAGGTGGCTTTTGCCGACCAACTTGAGCGGGTTGCCTTCAATGCCCTGCCAACGCAGGCTACCGATAATTACGATAGCCGACAGTATTTTCAGCAGACCAACCAGGTGCTGATCAGCCGGGAGGAGCGGAATTTTAACACCGCCTACGAAGGAACCGGGCAGTTGTTTGGTCCTTTGACGGGTTATCCCTGCTGTACTTCAAACATGCACCAGGGTTGGCCGAAATTCACCCAAAATTTGTGGTACTCCTCAGCCGACCAGGGAATTGCAGCACTGGTTTATGCTCCGTCCACAGTCAAAGCAAAAGTTGGGAATGGCAAAACGGTTGAGATTGCCGAAACCACAAGCTATCCATTCGAAGAATCAATACATTTTACCGTCAAAATTGCGCAAAAAACCAATTTTTCGTTTCATTTGAGGATTCCTGCCTGGTGTAAAAATCCGGCACTGACTGTCAATGGCAAGAATTGGGGCGAACCAGCCAGCAACAGTCTGACTTCCATTTCCCGCGAATGGTCGAACGGCGATGTGGTGGAACTTGTTTTGCCGATGGAAGTAACCGTCAGCCGCTGGTACGAAAATTCTGCGGCAGTGGAACGTGGTCCATTGGTTTATGCCCTCAAAATTGGAGAATCATGGTCCAGGGTAGCGAATGCCGGCAAATATGGGGAGTTCTTTTACGAGGTTCATCCAACTACTCCCTGGAACTACGGGTTGCTTGCCGCTGCGGTTAAGGATCCGGGGAAAGGATTTGAGGTTATCAAACGGACCATTCCAAAGGACAGTTATCCCTGGAATCCGGAAAACGCTCCCATCGAAATCCGGACAAAAGGTGTCATCATTCCAACCTGGATTATTTACAACGGTTCCGCCGGACCATTGCCTTACAGCGAGCAATATCAGTTGAGAACTGATCCGCCAGTGGAAATAACGCTCCTGCCCTATGGTTGTACAACTTTGAGAATTACGGAGTTTCCGGTGGTACAGGTTAAGATAAAATAGAATTCGACCATGTGATAATTCGACGATTCGACAATGTGTTGATGTGCTGATTAGCTGATGTGTTGATTCGATGATTTACTGGTAATCAATTTTTAAATATTTTCACCACATAGACACATAGGACACATAGAATCTCTATTGTGACCTATGTGTCTATGTGGTGAATTTCCTTCGTTTTATATTTGTGCAACTTTTAAAACCCTTCGACCCTTCGACCCTTCGACAGGCTCAGGGGAGTCCAGGCTCAGGGACCGTATCAAAAATTATTTCTTGGTTTGTTTGAACCGGCTTTCGCGATAGATCTTCAGGAAAAGGTACTCGAAATTGTGTGATGGTGAAAGGGCTTGGGAAAGCAATATCTTTTGATCAGGTGAAATCAGGTAAAAGGTCGGAACAGTTTTAATCAGGTAATCCTTGCGGGTTTTATCGGGTTCTGCTGCCGAAAACAATTCCCAGGGATATTTCTTTTCATTCCAGAGTTTAACCGCATCGGCAAATTTCTCATCCAGAGATACGGGCACGATCGTCAGGATGGTATGGAGTCGTTTTTCCATGCTGACGAGTGAATCCAACTCGGCTTTGCACTCCTTGCTCTCACTCCTGAAGAATGCCAGATACAGAAACTTTCCCTTAGCGCGGAGAGGAGCTGTTATATTTTGCCTGTTGGTGAGAAGCAGCATCGGCGCCGGATTGCCTTCCTGAATTGATGTCAGTTTCTTGATGATTCCCGGAATTTGTTCTTTCAGGGGTTCAAATGAAACCTGAAGTTCTGCATCCCTGAGTCCTTTCAGCATGGAGTTTTTGTCGAATTTGCTATCGAAGAATCCATCGTAAAAGCTTTTGACCGCCAATAATTCGGCAATTGGTTTTTTGAATCCGTTGGCCGACAGTTTATTCACGAAACCTGTAAAATCTCCTTTCACAGCGGGAGCTATGAACTCCTTCTGATGAAGGTCCTCCAATTTGTTGTTCAGATAATCCGAAAAGACTGCCTTGAAAAGATGCTGGTAGGCAGGATGTGACAGGGAAACATCCTTTCTGGCAAAATATTTCTGGATGATCGCATCCTTCGAAGGCTGCACAATGGCAAATTCAAGCTCACCGTAACTGTAGGCTTTCAGGGTATTCAGATATTGAACTTTCCCGATAGGATAGGAGGTTTCCAATCTTGCCAGGATGGCTTTGACGGTATCCACAGATTTTTTCTGGTAGAGATCAGTTGTATGCGTAGCCAGTTCCTTGTTGTAATCTGTCAGGAATGCCCTTGCCAGGAAGTTCAGGTCCGTCGGTTTGACACCCTTGATGCCCAGCCAGTACAATTCAGGTTCAAAATAGGGACTGGCCGCTTCCGTTGATGTTCGTTGTGAGTATGGGGGTAGTGAAATTTGGTAATTTACTCCGGGCTCGGTTACAAGGGTTCCCCTGTATTTTTCGAGGTCGCAATAAATCTCAATGGGCTGAGCGGTCTTAAAGGAGAGCGTAAAAGTGCCATCCAGTCCGATTTTTGTCTCAGCAAGCAGCTTTGGCTGATGGGAAATCGGTTCGGGGTAGGTATAAAAAATCAGTTTTTTCCCGGCATAATCAGGCGCCAGGCCATGGATCGATACAGATTGCCCTGAGAGCGATCCGATAGCCAGGGTCAAAAGAAGAAGGAAGAAAATTCGGAGCATCATTAAAATTCGTCCGGTTCATCGTAAAATTCATCAATATTGAAGCAGGCAGGGAGAAACTGGGAGGCATCGCCCCTGTGCCTGAGAATGTCCCTCACGATGGTGGAGGAAATGGCGGTATGTTCAGGCAGAGTCAGTAAGAAAACGGTCTCAAGGTCTTCGTACATCTTCTTGTTGATCTGGCCAATGGCGCGTTCGTATTCAAAGTCGGCCGCAGTACGTAGCCCCCTCAGGATATACTGGGCATGGACTTTCTTGCAGTAATCGACTGTAAGTCCCTCATATTTTCCGACTTTTATTTTTGGCTCATCCTGGAATACCCTTTTGATCCATTCCTTTCTTTTGGACAGCGGATAATAGGTCCTCTTGTTCGAATTGTACCCGATCATGATGATGATTTCGTCAAACATGGGCAATGCCCTTCGGATGATCGATTCATGACCGATCGTGAAGGGATCAAACGATCCGGGAAATACGGCTATTTTTTTCATACTTGAATTTTAGCTATACAAATCTATAAAGAAAAGCATGAAATTGTGTGTTTTGCTTAAATCATTCCTGAACAATAACTATTTTTGAAACAAACATGCCGGACCGGGCAACCACCTTATAAAAATGACAGAAAGAGACATTATCGGTATTTTCGGTACCATGAATGCAGGGAAAAGCTCCCTGATGAACCTGATTACCCAACAGGAGAGTTCCATCGTGGACTCCACTCCCGGAACAACCGCCGACACCAGGGTGACCCTGATGGAACTTCATGGCATAGGTCCCGTCAAGTTGATGGACACCGCAGGTTACGATGAGTCAGATGTCCTGGGGGAGAAAAAGCGAAAAAAAGTGGATGCAGCCCTTAAAGAATGCGATCTGGTTTTGATGGTGATCGATCCTGCAAATCCTGGTTTAGCTGAAGTAAAACTAATTTTGAATGTTTCGCTCGAAGAAGGGAAACAAGTCCTTCTAGTTTACAATCTTTTTTCAGCTTCAGATGAAGCCACAGTTGCTTTCATAGAGGCGAAACTTCCGGAGTTGAAGTCCTTTCCCAAAATGTGTCTTTCGGCGCTTCAACCCGAAAAGAGGGCTGCTTTACTGGAGTTAATCCTGACAAATTATATTCCTAAAAATAATCCTACCGAATTGCTGCCATTTGTTCAGCCTGACGAGTTTTATATCCTGAATATTCCAATGGACGAAGAGACACCTCCCGGCAGGTACCTCCGTCCTCAGGCAATGGCTGAAGAATACATCACCCGGCATTGGGGTTTTCCGGTTTCCTACCGGATGAATCTTGGGCAGGCAAGAAGCAATAATCCGATAGAAATAACACGTTGGGAAAGCTTTCTCGGTAGTTTTGGCCGCCGGCCAAAGGTGATCATCACCGATTCGCAGGCGATGGACATCATGAAATCCTGGACCCCGGCCGATATTGAACTCACAACTTTCTCGGTGATGATGATCAACTACATGAGTCGCGGAAAATTGAACGATTTTGCTGCTGCCGTCCGTGCATTGGATACCATCAAACCGGGAGAGACAATATTGATTGCTGAGGCGTGCAACCATTCCAGAATTAAAGAGGACATCGGGACCGTGCAGATTCCGAACTGGATACAGAAAAAATACCCCGGTGTGAAGGTGCAGCATGTTTTTGGCAGGGAATGGCCCGAGCCGGAAGAACTCGAAAACATCAGGCTGGTGATCCACTGCGGCGGTTGCATGATTACACCGCAAAGAATGGCCGCCAGACTGCGCGATCTCGGCAAATTTGGCATCCCAATTACCAATTACGGGATTTTTCTCTCCTACATCCAGGGGAAAAATGTGCTGGAACAGGTGCTCAAACCCTGGAAATAATTTTGTGTCTGTCACAGAATCCTTTTCCCTGAGCGGAGTCGAAGGGACGAAATAAATAAAAGGACTGACGGTCCCCGAGCGAAGTCGAGGGGCGGTGGGAGTCGAACCACACGGCTACGCTCTTGCATCCGAATTTTCTTTATTCACTCTACTCAGAAGACCCCTCGGCTTCGCTCGGGGACCGGAGGGCTTTCATATAGTTTCCCCCCTTCGGCTACGCTCAGGGATCGAAATTTTTCAGATTTTTCAAACAAAGACACACAATAGGCACATAGCGCACAATAGATTCTACTGTGAACTATGTGCCTATTGTGGTGACAAAAAGCTAATTGACTGCAATTTTTCTTTTGCGAGAACCCCTTGTTGACTAGCTCCCAAGAAACATAACGTTCCGCCTACATACAGGGCGGGATTTCATTAACAGAAACTCAAAAAAAAAAGTTACATTTCAATTTGCGATTTTCCTGCCATTGAAGCACCGAAATTCAGCTTGCGTGTAGTTTGCCTTTGTAGCCTAATTGTTTTTTACTTTACTTGTCCCTTTTCTACCTTGTTCATAAAAGCATCGGATCCAGCTTTTATTGCTTTGTCAGAATTGTTCCAATTCATCACTATATCAACTATTAACATCAGTAATATCCCGAGAAAAAAGAAAAATATGTCGCGTTTAGTAATCTTTTTCATAATTTACGGTTCATAATTTATACTATTTTAAATCGTAGATTTTTCTTGCGGTTCTAACCATTAGCGATTCATTTTCCAATCGATTCAAACTTTCAGTTCGGTTTCAACAATTTGCCACAAATTCTTCTTTTTCAGGCATTACCAGTAGCGGCTTCAAGTCGTTTTAAAATGCTAAATATGAAAGTCGCCGAGAGCAAACACATTACTACCAGGATCGTAAAGAATTGCCATAGTTCAATTTTATCCCAGTAGAATCCAATCAAACCGGCCGCAAGATTACCGAATGCGGTTGCACCCAGCCAACCTCCCTGTGCCAGACCTTTGTATTTTGGAGGCGCAACTTTCGAGACAAATGAAATTCCGATTGGACTCAAAAACAGCTCTGCTACGGTCAATATCAAGTAGGTGTTAATCAACCAAAATGGGGAAACGAGATTCTCTGACACTCCACCATTCAATTTCCCGGGGGAAGTAAGTCCCATGGAGGCAGCAATGAGCAGACCAAATCCAATGGCAGTAAATAGCATTCCAATCCCAATTTTCTTCGGGGCAGAAGGTTCTTTTCCTTTGTTGCGTAACCAGGTGAAAAATCCAATGACAACCGGCGTTAGAAAGACAATGAAGATGGGGTTGAATTGTTGGAATTTTTGTGGGGTAATCGTGTATTCTCCATTAAATGAACTAATCATGTACCAGGCAAGACCTATACCTGCAAAGAAAACAACTGCTCCGATTATTTTTTGTTTGATTTCTTTTCCTACAAAGAATAGGATCGAACCAATGATTGCAAAGAGAACAGGCAACAATTGGCTAAGATCAAAAAGGACATAGGTACTTGGTTTGACATGGCCGAGTTGCGTATAATCCCTAGCAAAAATTGTCATGGTAAACCCATTTTGATGAAAAGCCATCCAGAAGAAGATAACAACAAAGAATACCAAGCCAAGCGCTATCAGTCTTTCACGGGTTTGCTGAGGTGTCAATACAATCATTTTGCTTTTAAGATCAACAGATTTTGACTTTTGTTTTTCAGTAACATCCGCTTGTTGGTAATATTTTTTAAAGCCAATGAAAATCAGGAATGACACGACCATACTAGCCGCAGCAACAGCAAAACCGGCATTGTATGAACCGGATAGCGTTTCAATGTAAGTTTTTGAGAATGATGTCAGATCCGTGAAATTACCTCCCATTTGCCCCTTGGCCAATTGAGTAAGTTTGGATACATCTTCAAGTTTCCCATTGAGAAATTGATGCGCCAAATGAGGAATTGAGGAGTCGTAAGTGAGCCCCTTTGCTTTGAGCACCCAGTCTCCAATTGCTCCGGCAGCTGAAGGAGCGAAAAAGGCCCCTATATTTATGCCCATATAGAAAATATTGAAGGCATTGTCACGATTTGCGCTAAATTTTGGATCATCGTACATGTTTCCTACCAGAGCTTGCAGGTTTCCTTTGAAGAACCCAGTCCCGAGTGAAATGACTGCCAGGGAAGCATAAACAACCCCAATTCCCATTTTAGGAATTGCCAACAGCGAATAACCGAGAAACATGATTACCAATCCTATCGTAATGGTTTTTCCATATCCCATTATATTATCGGCTACATATCCACCTAATAATGGCAGAAAATAGATTCCAAATAAGAAACTACCATATATTCCACCTGCTTCCGCTGTCGTGAAACCAAATTTGGCTTGAAGATAGAGCACGAAAATGGCAAGCATTGTATAATATCCGAATCGCTCGCCCATATTGGCGAAAAAGGCTACAATAAGCCCTCTGGGATGTCCTTTTAGCATAAGTTTTGAGTTTGAAGTTTTATCTGAAGCAAATATAGAAAAAAGTGAACTAAAGTGAACTAAAGTGACTAAAGTGCCTAAAGTTGGGAACTCCCCACAAATATTCCTATTATCGAAAGTACTTTAGGCATTTTAGTCACTTTAGCGCACTTTAGGCACTTGTTCAAAAGAGAATCAATTTCAAATTATTCCAGTAACTTTGGATAGCGTTAATATGTAACAAGTACAGGGCCATGAAAATCTTTTCACGGGAGCAGATAGCACAGATTGACAGGCAGACACTGGCAGACGAGCCCATTGCCGAAATTGACCTGATGGAAAGGGCATCCAAAGCCATTGCTGACTGGCTGATTACCTACTATCCGCCTGTATCAAAAATTGCTGTCATTGCCGGACCCGGCAACAATGGAGGGGATGCACTTGCTGTTGCGCGGATCCTTGCCGGACTGGGATATCGGATTGATCTTTACCTGCCTGCACTGGGACGAAGGAGATCCGAGGCCTCGCTGATCAACCTGGAACGACTGAAAGATTTGTCAACTGTTCCTTTATATGAATTGAATGAAGGAGAAGCGTTGCCGCCATTGGGAAATCACGACCTGATCATCGATGGTCTTTATGGATCGGGACTTACCCGGCCACTGGAAGGATTCGCCTGCACGGTGATCGATTGGATCAACAACTCAGGAATTGAAGTAGTTTCCATAGATATCCCTTCCGGTTTGTTTTGTGATGAAAATCTATATAATACAGGAGGAATCGTTAAGGCAACCTATACACTTTCGCTTGGCTTTCCCAAATTATCGCTTTTTTTCAGGGATAATGAACAGTGGTTTGGCAACTGGGAGGTGATCCGGTTTGGATTGAGCGAAAAAGCCATTTGTGAAACTCATACAAATCACTTTTACCTGGATCAGGAAAGTGTTTCACCCATGCTGAAACGCAGGAAAATATTCTCCCACAAAGGAAGTTACGGACACGGATTGCTGATCTCGGGAAGCAAAGGAAAATATGGTGCGGCTCAACTTGCTGCAAAAGGAGCGCTTAGGGCAGGCGCAGGACTGATTACCGTACATCTGCCTGAATCGGCAGGCTTCATCCTGCAAGTCGCCCTGCCTGAATCCATGACCAGCCTGGATCCGGGTAAAGATTTCATCACGGTGCTTCCGGATTTGTCCAAATATTCAGCGTTAGCCGCCGGTCCGGGTATTGGGACACAGACTGAAACGCAGGAAGTCATCAGTCAGTTAATTGAAAAAATTAAAGTTCCGCTTGTTCTGGATGCAGATGCTTTAAACATACTGGGGCTCCATCCTGCCTGGCTGAAGAAACTCCCTTCGGAAATCATCCTGACCCCCCATCCTGTCGAATTTGACCGCCTGTCGGGGATTGCCATGAAAACGGAAGAGGAGCGTTTTGTAATGGCTGGTGAATTTGCCCGAAGTTACGACGTGGTCCTGATTTTGAAGGGTGCCTATACCCGGATATTCTTTCCGGATGGAACAGTTTCCTTCAACAGTACTGGCAATCCGGGGATGGCAACGGCCGGAAGCGGCGATGTCCTGACAGGAATATTGCTGGGTTTGCTTTGCCAGGGATATACCCCGCGTGAAGCAGCTTTGCTTGGTGTCTTCTTGCATGGAAGGTCTGCAGATCTCAGGGTTGAGTCCTCCTCAGAAGAATCACTGATTGCAGGTGAGATAGCTGATTATTTGGGCGATGCATTCGCTTCATTAAAATGGCAGTAAACTTTGATAAGCCAAAAAAAACAAGCAAATTTGGGAAGTAATAATTTCTTGTCTACCATCAAAAATTGAAAATATGAGAGTTCTGACTGTTTTGATGCTGATCGTCAGCTTGTTTGCCATGAATGTTCAATCGTCGGCCAAGGACGACAAAAAGAAAACTGCCGGCGAACTTGCGGCCATTGCCGGGGGAGTCATCTACGCCCTGCCCCGCACTGTGATCCATATAGATGTTGAGGCTGCACAAGATATTCTGATTCATGGCCCCTACAATGCTTATGCCCAGAAATACCTCGGGATCATGGATGCTCCCAGGGCAGACGAAGAAATCTGGAGCATCACAAATGTTGGGATGGATACTTACGGAGAACCTGATCCCACTGCCGTTTACAAGGCTGTGGGCAACATTGCTACTCTGCTCAGCCTGACAGAGGACGGACTGATCGCCGGGATCAACAGTGAGGTCAAACCCGAAGCCGGCAAGGTTATCTCCAATATCATTCCTTTCAGGTCTGCCGAAAAGGGAGATACCTGGAATGATGTGTCTATGCATACTTTTTTGGCAGAAAAAGACACCACCAAAAAGGCAGGAACAAATTTCAAGTCCCTGGAGGAGAAGGCAGCTGAAGCAGCCTCTGATATACTGAAGTACAGAAAGAAAAAGGCCAATCTGCTTTCAGGCAAGGACGATAAATTCATGCCGGATGGCGGAGCATACCAGGTAATGTGTACGGAACTTGACAAGATCATCAGTGATTACACGGAGCTTTTTGCGGGCAGGAAAATTCACAGGAAACATCGCCTTTCCTTCGATGTCGTTCCGGATGGCAAGGGTGGTAAAGCACTCGTTGCCTTTAGGTTTTCTCCCACAGCAGGTGTGCTGCCGGCAAGTAACGTTTCAGGCAAGCCTATCATGCTTGAACTTGAACCCAATGCTGACCTGAAACAAAAAATTGAATCAACGGTGACACCTGAAGTTACCACCAAGGGAATTTATTGCAGGATCCCGTTAGCAACACAGGCACGCCTGCTGAATGGCAGCGATATCCTTGCCCAGGCCAAAATGACCATTGCCCAGTTTGGCGTGATAACCCCTATTTCAGACGGATTGCTGAACGGAGAATATGCGATTGAATTTTATCCTGCAACAGGTGCCATCCGGCGAATCGGAACCAATTGAGAGCAGGATTAATGGCATAATTGCAGATTCTTAAAAAGTGCGAAAACTCATATCTCATAACTCATATCTCATATCTCTTTTAGCTATCTTGCAAACCGAAATCAATAATTAAAAACTTAATAATCTTATTTCTATGACTGCAGCGACTGTGAAGACTTTGCGTGATAACACTGCAATGCGTTGGTTCGTACTTATTTTGATATCCGGATTGACTTTTTCTACCTATTGGTTTCAGGACTTTATGTCCGGTTTGAAAGGAATCATGGAGTCAGAGATGGGTTTTTCAAGCGAGGAATTTGGCCGTATTATCGGACTGACCACAATCGCAAATATGTTCGGAATGATTTTGGTAGGAGGTTTTATTCTCGATAAATGGGGAATTCGTATAACCGGATATGTTTTTGGCGTTCTGGCAACTATTGGAGCCGCAACCACAGCATTGGCAGCAGCAGGTTTTTTTGGAGCTGACAAACACACCATCCTTACCATGATGATTATTGGCAGGATCATGTTTGGATCAGGATTGGAGATTCTGTGCGTTTTAGCTACCCGGACGATTGTTAAATGGTTTAAGGGTTATGAAATGGCGCTCGCAATGGCCATCAATATCGGATTCGGCAGGTTGGGCACTGCGCTTGGAATGGCCTCCTCCCTCGATATTGGTGGCGGACATTTCTCTCCTGCGGTTACCTTTGCTGCCACACTGATTGCATTATCTTTCCTTATGTTTCTAATCTACACGGTTTTTGATGTGAGAATTGATCGTCAGCACAAAGGAGCTATTGATCCCGCTTTGGAAGTTGTTCCGGAAGAAGAGTTTCATTTCGCTGATTTTGTCAAGTTGATTTCAGACAAATCCTTTATCTATATCACCTTACTCTGTGTGACTTTTTATGCTGCAGTATTTCCGTTTATCCAGTACGCCCCTGATATGCTGATCAATAAATTTGGTTTTACGGCCAAACTTCCTGCCGCTGGTTCTGTGATGATCTTTGGCAGTGAAGCCCTTGGAATCGTAGCTGTTTACCTGATATTGTTTGTTTTTGCGCTTGCCTTTTCCATTGTTCCTTCGCGGATTAGTAACTTGACCTATCGCAGAATATTTACGTTCTCACTGGTAACAGTCTTTGCCGTCATTGTTTTCAACTTCTGGGGAATTCTTCAGGTGTGGCTTCACAATGGTTCCAAAACGGCATCCTTAATTCCTCTTGGCACCATTATTTTTACGCCTATTTTTGGAAATTTTGTTGACAGAAAAGGAAAGGCAGCTTCTTTAATGATGCTTGGATCCTGTTTATTGATTTTTGCTCATTTATCTCTTTCATTATCCAACAGTGTAACTTTGGGTTATCTGGCACTCGTCAGTCTGGGAATTGCTTTTGCACTCGTACCTGCAGCCATGTGGCCATCTGTTGCCAAAATTGTTCCGGAGAGTCGTCTGGGTACTGCCTATGCAACCATGTTCACCGTGCAGAATTGGGGACTTGGAGCTTTTTTCTGGGGTATTGGAGCCATGCTGGATTTTGTCAACCATGATAATTTACCCGCAATCAGAGAAGGTAAGATGACATATAATTACACAATCCCGATTATGATGTTAGTGGTTTGTGGAATAATTTCGATTTTCCTGGCTGCCCTGCTTAAAAAAGCAGACAGAAAGCAGGCCTATGGTCTTGAATTTCCTTCAGGAGCAAAAAAATGATCGATTGAATTAATATATTCACTTTACAGTTTAAATATTTAAAAAATGGCACAAGAAATAAAAAAGATAGAACCCAAAGCTGTTTGGGAAAATTTTTATGCGTTGACTCAGGTTCCGCGTCCCTCCAAACATGAGGAGAAGATCCAGGAGTTTATGGTCAAATACGGGAAATCACTCGGTCTGGTCACAGAAAAGGATACTACAGGTAATGTGGTTATCCGCAAACCTGCCACTCCCGGAATGGAAAACCGCAAAGGAATCGTCCTGCAGGGTCACCTCGATATGGTGCCTCAGAAAAACAGTGATACCAAGCACGATTTTGAGAAAGACCCAATTGATGCCTGGATAGACGGAGAATGGGTGAAAGCCCGGGGAACAACTTTGGGTGCCGACAATGGAATGGGTGTCGCCGCTGCCATGGCCGTTCTGGCTTCAAAAACCCTGGTTCACGGACCGATCGAAGCGCTCTTTACCTGCGATGAAGAAACCGGAATGACTGGCGCATTTGGTCTGCAGGCTGGTTGGTTGAAGGGCGACATCCTGCTGAACATGGATTCGGAAGATGAAGGCGAACTTTATGTAGGCTGTGCCGGCGGTGTAAACGGAAATATCGAGTTTGAATACGACGAGATGATCGTTCCCAAAGGATATACTCCTTATAAATTGTTAATCAAAGGTTTAAAGGGCGGTCACTCCGGACTGGATATCAATCTGGGTCGTGGAAATGCAAACAAACTGTTGGTTCGTTTCCTGAAACATGCTACCCGCGAAATGGATGTACGTTTGGCTGAAATCAACGGTGGAGGCATGCGCAATGCCATCCCGAGGGAAGCCTATGCCATCGTGGTGGTACCAACGGAAGCCGTGCCTGATTTCCTGGCTGCGGTCTCAAAATATGAATCCATCTTTAAAGCTGAATTGAGTGGTACAGAGCCCAACCTGAGTTTTACTGCCGAAGAAACAGCCAAGCCAAAATCACTGATTGATGAGCGGGTTCAGGATGACCTTATTGACTCGGTTTACGCTTGTCCAAACGGTGCCATCCGCATCAGCGACAGCATGCCCGGTCTAGTCGAAACTTCTACCAACCTAGCTACCGTGAAATCTGAAAATGGGGTGATATCTGTCAGATGCCTGCTTCGTAGTTCTGTTGATTCGGCAAAGGATGATCTTTGCGAACAGGTTGAAAGTGCATTCTCACTGGCCGGTGCCATGGTACAATTCGACGGCGCTTATCCGGGCTGGAAACCAAATATGGATTCGGCCATTCTCAAACAGATGAAACAGATCTATGAAAATAAATTCGGAAGGATTCCTGAAGTGAAAGCAATCCACGCCGGATTGGAATGCGGAATTCTGGCTGCCAATTATCCTCATTGGGACATGATCTCTTTCGGACCTACCATGCGTTTTCCACACTCACCGGATGAGAAAGTTAACATCCCTACGGTCGCTAAATTCTGGGATTTTTTGGTAGAAACTTTAAAAAACGCTCCTTTGAAATAGTGTAAAGTCGCTATATCCTTAGACCCGGTTTTGTAACAAGCAGGACCGGGTCTTTTTTTGGATTTTTAAGATTAAATTTGAAGGAAGTTTTGCAACATCTGTGCAAGCTGCTAAGCACAGTTCAACTAGTACACATCTGGTAATGGCAAAGAGATTCTATATCCTAATAATTTGCGGATTACTCTTACAGGTAAGTTCCTTTGCTGAGATTAAAACCATAGGTACGCCATTTATCCGGAATTTCCCCAAGCGTGAATACAAGGCCGGGACGCAGAACTGGGCGGTTGCCCAGGACAAGAAAGGTTTTATATATTTTGCCAACAATGAAGGTTTACTCATGTACGATGGGAATCAATGGCAAAATTACAGGATGCCAAATTCGTCGATCGTCAGAGCTTTGTTTGTAGATAAAAGCGGTGATATTTATGTTGGCGCCTACAATGAACTGGGAAAGATGGTCAGCCTTCCAAACGGTAAAATGGTTTTTAAATCCCTTAAGAATTTTATTCCTGAAGCCTACCGGAATTTTGATGATATCTGGAGTGTCTTTTCGTGGGAGAATAAAATAATTTTCCAATCCTATAATTGTGCATTCATCTGTACAAATGATTCAAACATTGTTGTTCTGAAAGCACCTGTCAGATTTCATCATTCGTTTAAAGTAAATGACAGAGTTTTTTTCAATGATCTGACAGCCGGATTGTTTGAATTTGATGGCAAGCATCTTACTGCAACCCCCGGATGCGAAAAACTGAAAGGCATGCAGATTTGGTCCATGATGCCTTTATTTGGAACAAAAGACCTGATTATTTTTACCTTGAACGACGGTATTTTTCAGTACGATGGGAAAAAACTTGAGGCATGGGGAGGAGCGGCCAATGAATTTTTAAAGAAAAATCAGATTTTTTGTGCCACGTCTATCCGGGATCAATACTATGTGGTCGGAACAATCCAGAATGGTGTAGTTGTACTGGATAAAAAAGGAAATTTTTTGCAGCAATTTTGCAAGAAAAACGGATTACAGAACAATACGATTTTAAGCGTTTTTACTGACAGGTCTGACAATTTGTGGCTTGGACTCGACAACGGCATCGATTATGTCAATGTTAATTCTCCGATTACGTTTTTGCAAAACGCGGACGGAATCGGTGCCGGGTATGTGGCCATAGTGAAAGGAGGAAAGCTTTATCTGGGTACCAATCAGGGGCTTTTTGTTACAGACTGGAAGGAATCTGGTATTACAGAGAGTTTCAGACTTATACCGGGAACCCTTGGCCAGGTTTGGTCGCTTGAGGAACATGATGGTGAGTTACTTTGCGGGCACAACAATGGAACCTTTGTCATTGAAGGAGAGAAAGCAACCAACATAGACAAGACTCCGGGTGGTTGGAAATATCTGCAACTTAAAAGACATCCGGGTTTCTTGATTGGAGGCACATACAACGGTTTGACCCTGTTCAGAAAAGAGGGTGCACATTGGCATTACATAAAGCATGTGAAAGGTTTTAATGAATCGTTCAGAGTCTTTGAGGAGGATGAGAACGGTGACATTTGGATGAGTCATGGGTTCAAGGGGATATTTAAAATTAGCCTGAACAACGAACTCGACTCGGTGATTTCTCAATCGTTTTATACCTCTAAAGATGGTCTGCCAACCGACTATAACCTGAATGTATATAAGATCAAGAACAAAATCATTTTCACATCCAAACAAGGTGTTTACGAGTACAATGTTAAAAATGACAATTTTGGAAAATCCTTCTTTTTTAACCAGTTACTTCAACCTGTCACTGATATTTCCTATCTCAAGGAAGATTCAAAGGGCAATATCTGGTACATCGCCTGGTTTAATTCAGTTAACCGGGCAGGTGTGTTTAAATTGAAGGATGACCTCAGATACCAACATGTCACACCCCCGTTCGCAATACTGGCAGGAAAATTCATCAGTGGATTTGAATCAATCTATGAATATGCTGACGAACACTATTTTATTGGCACTGAAGACGGTTTTGCCCATTACAATCCTGTCATTGAAACTGCTCCCAATCCTGAGTTTTCTACCTACATTACAAAAGCCGTTGCAATACACCTTGATAGTGCTTTTTATTTTGGCAACAATTATTCTGAGAGAAACAGGGAGAAAAGAACTTCGTATTCCTTCCCATACAAAAGAAATGCATTCAGGTTTACCTATACATCTCCAACCTATGATAATCCTGGTAATATTGAGTATAGTTACAAATTATCCGGTTTTGCGGAAAACTGGTCTGATTGGAACAGTTCCTTTACCAATGAATACACCAATTTGCCCGAAGGAGACTTTGTATTCATCGTAAAGGCAAGAAATCAATTGGGAATTGAAAGTATTACTACTGATCAGATAGAATTCAGTGTGCTTCCTCCCTGGTACAAAACCTCTTTTGCTTACCTCTTGTATTTCATTTTGACACTATGCATATTCTTAGGCATTGTCCGGCTGATCTACTTAAGAATGGAGGTTTCCAAACGAAAGGAAAGGCTGAAACACTTAAAGGCATTCAGGCATAAGGAGCAGGAATATCACAGGAATGCGCTTTTTGATGAGAAAAAAATCATCAGTCTGAAGAATGAGAAGCTAAGAGCTGATATGATTCACCGGGATAAAGAACTTGCCAACCAGACGATGGATCTGATCCGGAAAAATAAATTTCTGCTCAATATCAAAGAGGAGTTACTGAAACTGAAAAGACCAGGAACCGACTCTGCACTGAATGATAAAATATCATCACTGATCGTTAAAATAGACAAAGACCTCGATCATAACAAGCAATGGGAGGTTTTTGAGTCCGCTTTTGATGAAGTGCACGAAGATTTTCTGAACAGGCTGAAGATTTCCTATCCGAATCTGACTCCCAAGGAACTTCGCCTTTGTGCCTACCTTCGTCTGAATATCTCCTCCAAAGAGATTGCCCCCCTGATGAACATCTCTGTGAGGGGTGTGGAAATTTGCAGGTACAGGGTACGAAAAAAATTGGAGATAGACAGGGATACCAATATGACCAGTTTTATCATCAATTTTTAGCTTTGATGAAATACAATTTGTTAACATTGCAAGTTGTGATGTAATAAATTAATATTATCATAATTCGTTAATTGGTTAAATAATAATAAATTAGATAAATTATTGATGTATTATTGATGTATTAACATTTAATTGATGTTGTATTTTTGATGTAGTAAAAAATTGTAGTTCATGTTTAATAAGTGTTAAAATTGCAGCCATTATGAATGCCGGGTAATCTTCCCTGGTTAAAAATGCAGGTTAATTTATTTCTAACATTTATTAAAATTTATGAAACAAACGATTTTTGCTCTTTTGTTTTTCTTAAGTTCTTTTGCACTCTATGCGCAGGAACTTAACGTAAAGGGTGTTGTTACATCAGCAGACGATGGACAACCGATTCCTGGAGCGACCGTGGTCGTAAAAGGAAAAACAACCGGGATTATTACCAGTTTGGACGGTACATACAGTTTAAAAGTACCTGGTAATTCTATTCTTATATTTTCTTTTGTAGGACTAAAATCACAGGAGATTGCCGTAAATAGCAGGACCACTGTAAATGTGGTATTGGCATCGGCAACAGAAGCAATCGAAGAGGTTGTCGTAGTTGGTTACGGTACGCAAAAGAAAAGTGTTGTAACAGGCGCTATCTCGAGTGTTAAATCAAAAGATCTGGAAAAAGTTGCTCCTGGACGTGTTGAACAGGCACTACAAGGCAGGGTTTCAGGAGTCACGGTCGCTCAGAACTCTGGACAGCCAGGTTCCGCATCAACCATCAGGGTACGTGGTGTGACTACTTTCGGCGATGGCGGCAACAATCCGCTTTGGGTAGTTGACGGTGTTGTTGTTGATGCGGGCGGTATCGGGTATCTCAATCAGAATGATATTGAATCCATAGAAGTACTTAAGGATGCCGCATCTGCAGCTATCTATGGTACACGTGCTGCTACAGGTGTTATATTGGTCACAACAAAAAAGGGAGTAGCAGGAAAAATCAGTGTAAGTTACAATGGAATGTATGGCGCATCCGCACCTGCAAAAGTGCTTAATTTGCTGAATGCTACTCAATATGGGGCGTTGTTGAATGAAAGATCAATTGCTGGCGGAGGTAATGTTATCTTCTCCGATTTAAGCAAACTTGGCCTTGGTACAGACTGGCAAAAGGCCATTTTCAACAATAGTGCCAACCGTTTTTCTCATGAATTCAGTATAAGCGGAGGTAACGATAAATCTGTTTTTTACCTTTCACTTGGCATTCAGAATCAAGAAGGAATCGTAGCTACTGATATTTCAAGTTTTAATCAGAAAAATATCAGGCTCAATTCCACACATAAAATATCCAAAATTTTCACTTTTGGCGAAACGGTTGGATATACACATCAGAAACAAACGGGTATAGGAAACACAAACAGCGAGTTTGGCGGACCCTTAAGTTCTGCCATCAACCTGGATCCTACTACACAACTTGTTGTCACTGATCCTGCAACTGCAAATGCCGCTCCCTATAGTGTTAATCCGGTAGTGAGGGATGCCAATGGCAATCCTTACGGTATTTCTTCCATCGTCGGACAGGAGATGACCAACCCTTTGGCCTATATTCAAACCAGGCTGGGTCAATACGGATGGTCAGATAACTTTGTAGGTAATGCCTATTTGTCTGCCCAAATTACCAGGGAGATTGTTGTTAAATCTTCAGTTGGCGCCAAATTGGCCTATTGGGGTGACCAGGGGTTCAATCCTGTATATTACTTAAGTGCAACAAGTCAATTGCTTAAAAATAATATCTATAAAAATAATTCCCAGGTTTTTAACTGGAACATTGAAAATACCATAACCTATACCAAAAAAATCAGCGACCATAGTTTTGACGTCTTATTGGGTCAGGCTTGCTATGTTGACAATCATGGTGGAAGTTCAGGTGTAACTCTTTATAGCCTTCCTATTACAAGTTACAAGGATGCATCCTTTAACTTCAACATTCCGGATGCAACAAACAGGGTTGGTGGCGCTTCAGATTTTACAGAGCACAAACTGACCTCCCTTTTTGCACGCGCGAACTACAATTACAAGGAAAAATACATGTTTACAGGTATTTATCGTCGTGATGGTTCTTCCAGATTTGGTAGCAACAATAAATACGGCGTATTCCCATCCTTTTCACTTGGTTGGGTAGTTTCCAAAGAGGATTTCTGGAAAGCAAATGATGTAGTCAATTCTTTGAAAATCAGAGGTGGTTACGGAGTTGTTGGAAATGATGCAATTAGTGATTTTGGTTATCTTGCCACTGTAACCGGTGGATTTAACTATGCAGTCGGCAATACCGGAAATATAACCACAGGGTATGCCCCGGCATCACTGGATAATCCTGATCTGCGCTGGGAACAGACATCTCAGGCAAACATTGGTTTTGAATCGAGGTTATTCAAATCATTGACCTTCACCTTTGATTATTACAATAAAAAGACATCCGGTATTTTGAGACCGGTTACTATTCCCGGATATGTTGGGGTTTCTTCCTCCCCAGTAGGAAATATTGCAGATATGCAAAACAGAGGTTTGGAATTCGAACTGGGTTATTCCAAGAAATTCGGACAACTTAATTTTTCTGCCAATGGTAACCTTGCTTATTTGAAGAATACGGTAACATTTGTTGCATCTGATGCCAATTACATCACCGGAGACGCTTCTTTTCAGTCAATGGGAGCTGTTACAAGAACCCAGGAAGGTCAATCCTACAACTCTTTCTATGGATACAAAACCGCAGGGATTTTCCAGAATCAGGCTGAGATCAATGCTTATACCAATTCAAAGGGAGGCCTTATCCAACCAAATGCCAAGCCGGGTGACTTCCGATGGGTAGATACAAATGGAGATGGTACCATTACGGATCTTGACAAGCAATTCCTGGGAAGCAGCATTCCAAAATACACTTTTGGTTTAACCCTTAATTTTGATTACAAAGGATTTGACCTGATGGTATTTGCTTCAGGAGCAGCTGGCAACAAAATCTTCCAGGGACTGCGTCGTCTTGACATCAGCAATTCAAACTGGCAAACAGTTGCATTGAGCCGTTGGACGGGGGAAGGAACTTCAAATACCTATCCGCGTTTGACCAGCAACGATACCAATGGGAACTTCGGAAATATGTCAGATTTCTATCTGGAGAAAGGCGATTATATTCGTCTTAAAGTGATGCAATTTGGTTATTCACTGCCTAATTACTTGGTTAGCAAATTAGGGGCAAACAAATTGCGCCTATACTTGTCAGCTGAGAACTTATTGACCTTCACCAAATATACAGGATACGATCCTGAAATTGGAGGCGGTGTTTTTGGAATCGATAAGGGAGTATATCCACAGGCACGTTCATTCATGCTTGGCGTTCAAATACAATTTTAAAAATATACGGATATGAAAGAAAGAGTAATTAAATACTTATTCATAGCAGCGGCCACGATCACATCACTGGCATCCTGCGACAAGGCATTTTTGGAGATCCAACCGAAAGGACAGTTTCTTTCGGCCAATTATTATGCCGATAAGGATCAGGCTTATTCTGCACTGGTCGGAGTTTATGACTTGATGAGGAAAAACTCTGGTGGATTTGAAAACATGATTTCAATGATGAACGCCGGTTCTGACGACCATTATGCCGGAGGTGGCGGTGCAACGGATGGTGCAGGTATTCAGGGCTTTTCCAATTACACACTGAACTCCATCATTATGCCTGGAAGTTTCTGGAGTGATTATTACCAGGGAATATTCAGGGCAAACACCCTTTTGGCCAAACTGCCGGGAGTGACCATGGATGCCGGGTTGAAAGCAAGATTTACTGCGGAAGCAAAAGCCTTGCGGGCCTATTATTATTTCAACCTCGTTCTTATGTTCAAAAATATTCCTCTGCTTTTGGATCCACTTACGGCAGGGAATATGTATGATGTTTCCCAGGCGACTCCGGCCGCGGTTTATACACAGATTGAGAAGGATTTAAATGAAGCCATCGTTGATTTACCTTCAACCATTGCCGTTTCGACAGAGGCAGGACGCATGTCAAAAGGTGCAGCTCAGGCAATTTTAGGTAAGGTTTACTTGTATGATGGCAAGGCCGCACTGGCTGCCGCTCAGTTGGCACTTGTTAATGGTACACCAGGGGGCACGAGCCAATATGGCTACAGATTACTCGCCAACTACAGTGATCTTTGGGTTACGAGCAATAAATTCAATACAGAATCGATCCTTGAAGTGGCTCACAGCGCCGTCGGTAATTCCGATTGGGGATGGTGGGGCAGTGGAAGCGACGAAGGTAATAGCGTAAACATCATGGTAGGCCCGAGGAGTTATTCAAGGCCAGCCGGATCTACCGCACCTGATCTGCCTTCAGGTTGGAGTTTCAACGTATTTACCCAGGATTTTTATGATGCCATTAAACTGGATCCGAGGTTCGGGGCTACCGTGTTTGATCTGAAAGCATTGAAAGCCGCCGGCAAAGCCGATTATATACCCGGTTACATGGATACAGGTTATTTCCTGAATAAATTCCTGCCCAGGCAATCAGACGTACGAACCGGTGGTGGTGCCCTGGAATTGAACTTCAAACAGGATACCTACGCAATTCGTCTGGCTGATACTTATTTACTGGAAGCCGAAGCGCTTGGTGCAACAGGTTCAAGGGCCCAGGCGCTGCTCGATGCAGTTAGGGCCAGAGTTGGTTTATCTTCGGTTCCTGTTTCGCTGTCTGCAATTAAAGCAGAAAGAAGACTGGAATTGGCCGGTGAAGGTTTCCGTTTCTTCGACCTTGTAAGATGGGGTGATGCAACTGCCAAATTGGGCAGCAGAGGTTTTGTTGCCGGTAAAAATGAAGTATTCCCTATCCCTTACAGGGAATTGCAGGGAACAAAACTCGTACAAAATCCCGGTTATAATTAATTAGATATACTATAAAATATACGAACATGAAGAAAATAACATTTATCTACAGCTTTGCATTTCTGCTTCTTCTTGCAGTTGTAAGTTGTACCGTAAAAGATGGTATTGATCAAGACTTGTCGTTTTTAAATACGGTTATTTCAGGGAATGCCAATAAATTATTTACTATCAGCAATGACAATTCCGGTAAAGTAACCATAACTCCGACAGGTGAAGGTGTAGCCTCTTTTATTGTCAACTTCGGACATGGTACAGGTACGAGTGCTTCAGCAACTGTTATGCCTGGTGGGACTACAACACATAACTATCCGGAAGGAAGTTATACGGTTGCAATTACCGGAGTTGATGCAGCCGGCAAACAAACTTCAGCCTCCTATCCGCTGGTAGTAACCTACAGGGCGCCCGAAAATGTGGCCGTCACAATTTCACAGACGGTTCATACTATTCAGGTTAGTGCAAAAGCTGACTATGCAGCATCCTACCTTGTTTATTTTGGTGATGTAACCAATGAAACGGGTACAGCCCTGGCGGCCGGAGCGAATGCAAACCACGTTTATGCAACATCCGGCAATTATACAGTAAAGGTTACTGCCCTAAGTGGTGGCGCTGCGAAAACTGATAAAACAGTTCCCGTTACCGTTACAGATCCGTTCGGATTGCCTATTGATTTTGATAACGCTTTTATCAGTTACTTCTTTGGCACCTTCGGGACGAATCAGGGATTTGCAAAAGTGGCAAATCCAAGTGCAACAGGTTTGAATACAAGCGCTCAGGTTGGAAAGTTCACAAGGGGAGTAGAAGCCTGGAGTGGGACTTACAGTCCGCTGGATACTCCAATTGATTTTTCCAAAGGCAATAAAATCAAGGTGCTCGTTTACAATCCTGACCCGGCTCTCGTTGGAAAGAAATTGAATGTGGAACTCGAAGCAGCTACAGGTGGAACGCCCGCAAACGGAGTTGGAGTTCTTAGGGTTGCACTAACCAAATCAGGTGCCTGGGAAGAATTGGTATTTGATTTCAGTACAATTACAGCAATTCCTTCCACGGCAAAATACAACCAGTTGGTGCTTCGTTTCAATGATTCGACTGATGGCGCAGGTGCTGTTATTTATGTTGACAATTTTAGATTTACCTATTAATATTATAAATATGAAAAGAATATTCAAATACCTTTTGGGTGTATTCTCAGTATTCCTGATAAATAACAGTTGTACAGACACTTCTTATTCATTGGGTGATCTGACTGCTCCATCAAACATCGTCATAACTGCGGATGTTGTTGGCGCCACAACGGCAAGCCCTACCGGAGACGGATCGGGTGATGTAAAAATTGCAATTACAGCCAATGGGGCACTTGCTTACAAGGTGGACTATGATGCCAATACACCACTCGATTTGGTCTATCTTCCAACTGGTTCTGTGACCAAGAAATACGCGACTCTTGGTACAAATACCTACACCATTACAGCAGTCGTATATGGGAAGGGTGGTACTTCCTCAACTTTGACCAAGAGTGTTACCGTGCGAAGCGACTTTACAGTTGCTCCTGCCATCGTATCCAGCTTGACCGGAAGTGGTTCCAAGTCTTGGGTAGTGGATAAAAGCGTTGCTGGTCAAATGGGTGTTGGTCCATGGTCAGATGCTTCATTTGTTCCAGAATGGTGGGCCGCCGGTGTAAATGAAAAAGTTGCCTGCTGTAACTGTTTTTATACTGCTACTTTTACTTTTACCAAGGTCGCATCCAACGGCACTTTTACACTGAAAGCTACAACTCCTGATGGAGCCTTCACAAAAACAGGTTCCTTGACTACACTTCCCGGAATTCCCGGATCGGGTGATGAAGGATGTTACAGCTATCCTGGCGGTACATCGGCATTCACCTTTGTTCCTTCATCTACTGGTGTTCCTGCTTCAGCGCCATCTACGAAAACAGCTATCCTCCTTGCAGGAAACGCTACTTTTATCGGCTATGGTGCGGTTCAGAAGGAGTATGAAATAATGGTGATCAGCGACAATTACCTGTATCTTAGGGTTCAGGGTACTGAAACAGGGAACGCATGGTATCTGAAACTGAAATCACTGCCATAAGCGCTTTCACGATGATATCTTCGGCCGTTTTTTACGAATGACAGATTGAAAACAATAAAAATGGAGGAGGGATTACTCCTCCATTTTTATGTTTCAACTTCCTTCCGTCTTAACTTTGGTAGTTTTTAATTGCCGAATGATAGGCCTGTTTGGCTATTTGCGGTTGGCAGGAATCCGCATGAAGGCAGACAATTGTATTTCAATAATTCAAAGAATTGACGCATCTAAATTCTGAACAATGATGTGAAGACATAATTATTAGGGTTATTGTATATTTCACAATAATACATATCTTTAATCTATACTTTTGAATGTGTAAATCAGTTGACACAATTCGTTGTGTTTAGAAGGATTCTCGGCAAACCACTCATTATGAAAACTATAAAAATGAATTCTTTTATTTCTTTCTCCTTTTATTGCATGATTTTTCTTTCATGCAGCAAAGGCGGTGATACTCCTGCACCAACGCCTGATCCGGTTGTTATTCCTGCAATAAGTACATTGGATATGAGCCAGCCAATTACATCTGCAAATGCAACGATGCAGTTCTACATCAACCTTAGCCAGTCGACCACCAAGCAGGTTTCAGTTGATTATTCGCTGGTTGACGGTACTGCCGTCTCACCGGCAGATTATATTGCTGCTTCCGGAACCCTTACCATTCCTGCCGGGAAAACACAGGCAACCATTGATGTACAAATCAAGGGAGATCCTGCCAATTTGCGGAGAAATAACATTCAGTTTGTACTTCAATTAAGTAAACCTGTCAGTTGCACAATTGCTACTCCCAGTGCTACAGGAACGATTATAACGGAAGACGGCACTTATTTGCCAACTGATAATACGGGATATTCTACACCTACTTCCTATCCGGGATATTCACTGGTCTGGAGTGATGAGTTTACCGGAAATAGCCTTGATTTGAAGGCCTGGAACCAGGAAATCGGAAATGGATCAGGAGGCTGGGGAAACAACGAACTGGAATATTATACAAACAGCTTGAAAAACTGTTTTCTCTCGAACGGGAATCTGATCATAGAGGCACGCAAAGAAGCAACGGGTGGTTTTAACTATTCATCGTCCAGATTGACCACCCAAAATAAAAAGAATTTTAAATTCGGTCGAATTGACATCCGGGCAAAACTACCGGTAAGTAAAGGGATGTGGCCTGCTTTATGGATGCTTGGTACCAACATTACAACTGCAGGATGGCCTGCATGCGGTGAAATGGATATCATGGAGTTGGTTGGTGCCAATCCATTGTCCAGTCCGGGATGGGTGAAAGCGACCATGCACTGGAAATCTGCAGCCGGAACCCATTTATCAAGCGGTGCTGACTATAACTTGTCTTCCGGTAATTTCTCACAGCAGTTTCATGTTTTCAGTATGATCTGGACGCAGGATCTTATCAAATGTCTGGTGGATGATAAACTCTTCCTTACTGTTAATGCTGCTGATGCCGGAGCGACTTATCCGTTCAATGCGAGTCAGTTTTTCATTTTCAACGTTGCAGTTGGCGGCGACTGGCCGGGATCACCTGATGCTTCGACTCAATTTCCTCAGAGGATGTTTGTCGATTATGTGAGGGTTTTTCAATAAATGATATCAACCTATAAGTTAAATAAATATTTTGAAGTTACTTCTGCTTCCCTCCATCATGAATAGACAATATCGGTTCAGTCATTATTTAGTGCAATGTTTGTCAATAATTTTGATCGCATTAGCTTTAATTGGCTGTGCCAAGGCAAAGATTGAGACTCAACCCATTCCAACTCCCACTCCGGTGCCTGTTGTCAACGGAAAGTCGGATGTGGCAGTCTGGCTGACCGACCCAGATCATATCACCTATTTTGCAAAGCAGAACGTGACATTGAATTTTAGCAGTTCTTCCAATTACAATCCTACCATTGTTGTAGATTCTACCCAGACTTTCCAGACCATCGACGGTTTTGGATTTGCCCTGACCGGCGGAAGTGCCTATCTGATCAATCAGTTGGCATCAGCCACGCGTGATGCCTTGTTAAAAGAGCTTTTTACGGCTGACAGTACCTATATCGGAGTAAGTTACCTGCGCATCAGCATTGGTTCATCGGACCTGGATGCAAATGTATTTTCCTACGATGATTTGCCTGCCGGTCAGACGGATGAAGGATTACAGAATTTCAGCATTGATCCCGACAAGCCTAACTTGATTCCGGTTCTTAAGGCGATCTTTGCCCTGAATCCGAAAATCAAGATACTTGGTTCTCCCTGGTCGCCACCAACCTGGATGAAAACAAATCAAAATTCAGTAGGAGGAAGTTTGAAACCTGAATATTACAGTGTTTATGCCAATTATTTTGTCAAATATATCAAGGCAATGGAAGCCCAGGGTATCCGAATTGATGCGATCACACCGCAGAATGAACCCTTGTACGGAGGCAACAATCCAAGCATGCTTATGTCTGCCCTCGAGGAAGACGATTTTGTAAAGAACTATCTGGGTCCGGCTTTCCAAACGGCAAATATTTCAACGAAAATTATCGTTTATGACCACAACTGCGATATGCCATCCTACCCGCTATCCATTTTAAACGATCCGGTTGCAAAGAAATTCATAGATGGTTCTGCTTTTCACCTTTACGGCGGAGACATCAGCGCTTTAACCCAGGTGCACAATACACATCCCGACAGGAATGTATATTTTACAGAACAGTGGGTCGGCGGTCCGGGAAATTTTCCTTCCGATCTGAAATGGCACGTCAAGAACCTGATCATTGGGGCAACACGCAACTGGAGTAAAAATGTGATCGAGTGGAATCTGGCATCTGATCCCAATTATTATCCGCATACTATCGGCGGTTGTTCAACTTGCCTGGGCGCGTTGACCATAGGAACATCCGTAAACCGAAATGTATCCTATTATATCGTGGCGCACGCCTCAAAATTTGTATCTGCCGGTTCGGTACGAATTGCCTCTGATAATGTTGGCAATTTGTCGAGTGTTGCTTATAAAAATCCTGCAGGAAAAAAGGTCCTCATCGTCCTGAACGAAGGCACATCCTCTCAAACATTCAACATCCAGTTCAAAGATATGATTGTAACACCCACGCTCTCAGGAGGTGCTGTTGGAACTTATATCTGGTAAAATATCCGATAAATAGAAATTTCTAAAATATTGTAGGCATTCATAATATCTTCATTGACCAAATACTTTAACAAAATGGAATCATACAAACATGCACTGAAATACTGCCTGATATTTTTAATCTTGTTGCCTGGAGCTTGTCGCGAAAAAGTTGTTGATAATAGCCCGGTTGATGCCAGGGTCAGCCAACTGCTTTCGCGGATGACCATCGATGAAAAAATTGGCCAAATGTCGCAGATTGACCCAAGTTTTGCCGGTGGACCTGAACAATTGAAAAAAGCGGTAAGGGATGGCAGGTATGGTTCAATCCTGAATCTGTTCGGCATAGAAAAAGTCAATGAGATTCAGAAGATTGCCGTAGAAGAGAGTAGATTGGGGATACCCTTGCTGATTGGTCGTGATGTGATTCATGGTTACCGCACAATCTTCCCGATTCCATTGGGGATGGCTGCTTCCTGGAATCCTGAGATTGTAAAAAAGGCATATCGTATTTCTGCCATCGAATGTTCTTCGCAGGGTATCAGGTGGACTTTTGCCCCTATGATAGATATTACCTGGGATCCCCGCTGGGGCAGGATAGCAGAAGGATGCGGTGAAGACCCCTTTCTTGCCTCGACACTTGCAAAGGCCATGGTGGAGGGTATCCAGGGCGATAACCTTACTGATCCAACTTCTGTAGCTGCCTGCGCCAAACATTATGTGGGTTATGGATTTTCCGAAGCCGGAAGGGATTACAATACGACCTATATTTCTGAACCGGTGCTGAGAAATGTGGTCCTAAAACCTTTTAAAGCTGCAAAAGATGCCGGCGCACTGACTTTCATGTCTGGATTTAACGACCTGAACGGTGTACCTGCTTCGGGGAATGAATTTACCCTGAGACAGATCCTTCGCAGCGAATGGGGATTTAAAGGTATGGTGGTAAGCGATTGGGGTTCTGTTACAGAAATGATATCCCACGGCTTTTGTGCCAACGAAAAGGAGGCTGCCTTCAGGGCCTTGAAAGCAGGTGTCGATATGGAAATGTCAAGTTTTACCTATGCAGGCAACATTAAGCAACTGCTTAAGGAGGGGAAAATAGACCAGGAGCTTATAGATCAGGCAGTAAGAAATATCCTGACAGTCAAATTTAAGCTTGGACTATTTGAGAATCCTTATGTTCAACCGGATGCTCAAAAGCAAATACTGAATCCTGATTTTCTCGAACATGCGCGTAAAGTAGCCAGGGAGAGTGCTGTATTGATGAAGAATAAAGAGAAGGCATTGCCATTGTCGCCGAAAATTCATTCCGTTGCAGTGATTGGACCCCTGGCAGATTCACCCCGCGACCAAATGGGAACCTGGTGCTTTGACGGACAGGCTGATAATTCTGTTACTCCGCTGACGGCCATCAAAGAGGTTCTTGGCGCTGATAAGGTCAATTTTATCAAAGGATTGCAGTACAGCAGGGATATAAATAAGGCTGAGTTTGCCAAGGCTATCTCATTGGCCAAACAATCCGATGTTATCCTCTATTTTGGCGGTGAGGAATGGATTCTATCCGGTGAAGGACAAAGCCGTGGTGAGATTAATCTCCCGGGAGCCCAGGATGAACTGATCAATGAACTGTCAAAATTGGGAAAACCATTGATCGTTGTCGTGATGGCAGGTCGTCCGCTGGCTATCGGAAACGTTCTGGAGAAAGCGGATGCCGTCATTTATGGCTGGCATGGCGGCACAATGGCCGGACCGGCGCTGGCAGATTTGATCTTTGGAAAGGAATCTCCTTCCGGGAAACTGCCAGTCACCTTTGTCAAAGGATCGGGCCAAATTCCATTCTATTATTACCACAACAATACAGGAAGGCCTGCTTCCGCCAAATCATGGACTCCGATGGACAGCATTCCTGTAGTCAATCCGCAGAGTTCGCTGGGATACAAATCGTTCCATCTAGATTATGGTTTTACACCCTTGCTGCCTTTTGGTTTTGGCTTGAGCTATACAACCTTCAAATATGCTGATCTGAAACTTTCCGCGATGTCGATGTCGGCATCGGGGTCCATCAATGTAAGTGCATCCGTTACAAATACCGGCGAGATGGATGCAGATGAGATTATCCAGTTATATATCCGCGACAGGGTTGGGTCCATCACCCGCCCTGTCAAGGAATTGAAAGGATATAAAAGAATTTCAATTTCACAGGGGAAAACTGTGGAGGTTGAATTCAAACTGGACGCCAAGGATCTCGAATTCTTCAATGGTAAGGAAAATGTCATAGAGCCGGGTGAATTTGATGTCTGGATTGGTCCAAGTTCAGTAGAAGGATTACATGGGGAATTCACGGTTCAATAAGAGCAGGATGAAAAACATTAAATTTTTATTGGTTATCCTTTTTATTTCAATTCTCAATCCGGATAGAGCCGATTCAAAGAGCCGATCTTCTCAAAAGTGGGCCAAAACAGACATTCAGTTCTGGCTTACTTCGCCAACAGCCAACATTCATTTTCAAAGGCAGAATGTCAGCCTTAAATTTGGAGATGTTGCAACGGCTCTCACTACTATTGATATTGATGAATCCAAAACCTTCCAGGTCATTGACGGGTTTGGCAACTGTCTGACCGACGGCAGTGCGGAATTGATTCACAAAATGAGTCCTGAAGCCCGCAAATCTCTCTTGCAGGAGCTTTTTGCCACTGATGGAAACAATATAGGAATCAGTTACCTGCGCATTTCGCTCGGCGCATCCGATTTAAGCCGGAACTGTTACTCTTACGATGACCTTTCCCAGGAGGAATCCGATTTTGATCTGAAAAAATTCAGCATTGACCCTGCCAGAACGGATCTGATTCCCGTTTTAAAAGAAATAGTTAAAATCAATCCTTCGATCCAAATCCTTGCATCGCCGTGGTCTGCGCCAACCTGGATGAAGACCGGCCATAATTTCAAGGGGGGAAGTCTCAGGAAGGAGTGTTTCGAAGTATATGCCAACTATTTTGTCAGGTATATTGAGGTGATGAAACAGGAAGGGATCGGCATAGATGCCATTACCATTCAAAATGAACCGCTGCATCCCGGCAATACACCAAGCATGCTGATGCTACCAGAAGACCAGCTTTTGTTCGTCAAACAAAATCTGGGACCGGCCTTCCTGTCAGCCGGAGTAAAAACTAAAATCATTTTGTATGATCACAATGCAGATAAGATCAGTTATCCCCTCAGCATTCTCAGGGATCCAGAGGCGGCGAAATATGTGGACGGTTCTGCTTTTCACCTTTATGGAGGCAAGATTGAAGCCTTGTCGGATGTTCACAACGAGTTTCCTGGTAAGAACCTCTATTTTACCGAGCAATGGGTTGGCGCTCCCGGGAATTTACCTGCTGACCTCGCCTGGCATACCAAAGTACTCATAATCGGGGCTACCAGAAACTGGTGCCGCAATGTTCTGGAATGGAACATGGCCTCTGATCCTGTCTGGAACCCGCATACAGCAGGTGGGTGCGACAGGTGCCTGGGGACAATAACCCTCAGCGGAGACAGCATAACCAGAAATCCGGCCTATTATATTCTTGCGCATGCAGCAAAATTTGTTCGCCCCGGTTCAGTCAGGATTTCCTCAAATATTCCGGAAGGGTTGCCCAATGTTGCATTCATAACCAAAGAAGGTAAAAAAGTTTTGATTGTCCTCAATGATTCCAGTAAAATGGTGAGCTTCAATATTGGGTTCAAGGGCAAGGCAGTGCAGGTGGAATTGAACCAGGGGGCAGTAGGAACCTTCATTTGGTAAAAATTTTTACAGAACGCTCAATGAATAATTAATTACTGGTCAATGGATGCTGAAATTTGAAAAGTGGAATAGTTTTTAAAAATATTCCACTGACATTTAGGCGTTTATAAACCAGTTTTAGTCGATTGGGAAGATATTGCCGGCAAATTGTTTCCTTGTTAATTTAATAATGATTTATTTTTGATACAAACTAAATCATTTCATATGAAGGAAGATAAAAGTATTTCGCAGGATTACACGGCGTTGAAAGGTCTTCGTCTGGCAGCAAGGATTATAGGGACACTTTGGGTCTTATTCTGCACCTTTTTCCTGATCGGATACCTGATGGAGGGGATCCAAAAGAATGGAGGCAAATTCAAAATGCCTGGCGACTGGATGGGAATAGCCACTGAAGTCTTTATTTTCGTTGGATTAGGAGGCCTGATTGTGGCATATTGGCGTGAAGGAACTGGTGGATTTATATCCTTGATCGCTTTTATCCTGGCCACTGTTTTCCTTGTTGCCGACCCGCAACTGAAATTCAGTTTTATCTTTTTTTTCCTATACCTACCAACAATTTTTTATTTGGCCTACTGGTGGGGTGCCAATAAATCGAAAGGTTGACTATTGTCTTGCGGATTTCAATATTTATGCCTTGGGCGGAGACAGTTTCTGATGTTCAACCATCATAAACCATAGCTATTCCTGTATCTCTCCGTAAGATCATTGCGTAGTTTGAGCAATTTTTCGGAGATTCCTACCTTGAAAATATGTGGCATCACGAATCGCTTGTGTTCGGCAGGAAGCATGCCAGCCCTTTGGATCAGATAGTTGTGGCATTCTGATGGAGTAGGCATTGGATGTAATAGGAATCCGTTTTCGAAAACGGGCTTCAAAAGTTGTTCTTTTCGCAGGTTGCAAACCTGGGTTTTCTTGTCGGTTTGGGTCGGGTGGTACAACCAGACGCATTCATCGGGTGATTCATCATCCAGAAGGATTCCGTCGCGGAAAATATTGCCGTCTTCATCGAAAAACCGCCAAACCATTTTCTTGCCGGGCAGCGTGTTTTTTTCGATGTTTTCAGAGATTTTCATGCTTGGTTTCCCGCCGCTTTCACACAATTTGTAAACCCCATCGAGGGATGCATCCGGTTTCCCTGTAACCAGTTCCGTACCTACTCCGAATCCGTCGATGGGTGCATCCTGGTCTTCCAGACTGTAAATGACATGCTCATTCAGCTGATTGGAAGCAAATATCTTTACGTAGGCAAGTCCTTCCTTGTCGAGCAATTTGCGGGCTCTTTTGCTGAGATAGGCAAGGTCGCCGCTGTCGAGCCGAATACCAATCAGTCGATCCCCTTTTTGTTCAAGTTCTTTTGCAGCCAGGATAGCGTTGGGCACACCACTCCGAAGGGTATCATAGGTATCTACCAGCAGGATTGAACTTTTAGGATTAATGGTAGTGTATGCCCTGAAAGCTTCCAGTTCGTTGCCAAAGCTCTGAACCCAGGAATGGGCCATCGTTCCTGATACCGGCAGGTCATACATGAATGCTGCCTGTACATTTGAAGTGGAAGAAGCGCCCCCGATGATTGCCGCCCTGCTCGCCATTAAACCTCCAAAACCATGTGCCCTCCTTAATCCGAAGTCGGCAAACGATTTTCCGTCGGCGGCGAGCAAAATCCTGAAAGCCTTGGTGGCAATTAAGGACTGAAAATTGAGGATATTCAGGAGCAGTGTTTCAATCAACTGTGCTTCAATAAGATTTGCCTCAACCCTGACGATGGGTTCATTGGGAAAAACCATTTCGCCTTCCCTGACAGAAAGTATCCTTCCTTTGAAACTGAAATTGCTCAAATATTCAAGGAATTCAGGTTTTAGTCCGATAGAGCCCAGATAGGCGATTGCCTCTTTATTGTAGGTAAACGACCGAATCTGTTCAAGAAGATCGGCCAGGCCTGCAAAAACGAGAAATCCTCCATGGAAAGGATTGGTCCGGAAAAAATATTCAAAAACGGCAGTTTCCTGTTCTTTCCCTGCGTAGAAATATCCCTGGGCCATCGACAGCTCATAGAAGTCGGTGTATAAGCCGTTAACCTGAACTGGATGGGCTGCCATATTATCTTTCAATGGTTTGAGATCTGTTTGGACCTACTGAGACAATGGTGATGGGAACTTTCAGATCATCCTCTATAAACCGGATGTATTGGTCCAGCGCTTCCGGAAATTTGGAGGTACTATCCACTTCTGTAAGGTCACTCTTCCAACCCGGCAATTCAACATAGACCGGAATGACCTGATCGTCTATCTCGTTGGGAAAATCTTTTGTGGAAACTCCTTCAATGTTGTAGGATGTGCAGATTTTGATGGTTTCGAAGTGATCCATCACATCAGCCTTCATCATGATCAGATCGGTTACGCCGTTGATCATGATGGCATATCGGAGTGCCACCAGGTCAAGCCATCCGCAGCGCCGGGGCCTTCCAGTTGTGGAGCCATATTCATTTCCGATTCTGCGCAGTGTTTCGCCCGTTTCGTCGAGTAGTTCCGTCGGGAAGGGGCCACTGCCCACCCTGGTGCAATAGGCCTTAAAAATGCCGTAAACCTTACCAATTTTATTGGGAGCAATTCCGAGGCCTGTGCACGCGCCTGCCGTGATGGTATTGGAGGAGGTCACGAAAGGGTAGGAGCCGAAATCGATGTCCAGCATGGTTCCCTGAGCTCCTTCAGCAATGATGGACTTTCCTGCCAGAAGTTGTTCATTGATGAAGTGTTCGCTATCTATCAAATGGAATTGCTTGATTACTTCAATGCCTTCGAACCACTCTTTTTCATAATCCTGAAGGGCTTTTTTGTAGTCGAAATTGTATAATTTGGTCAGTATCTCGATGTGCTGGTCAACCCTGGCCCTGTATTTCTCACTGAAATTATTCAGGATATCCCCAACGCGCAAACCATCCCTGCCGATCTTATCCCGGTAGGTTGGACCGATACCTTTCAAGGTGGATCCGATTTTGGAGGCGCCCTTCGCGGCTTCCGAAGCGGCATCCAGCAACCTGTGTGTCGGCAGGATCAGGTGAGCCTTTTTAGAGATGTAGAGTGTTTTGGTCAAGTCAAAACCGATATTTTTTAAAGATTCAATCTCTTTTTTGAAAATCGATGGATCAATGACAACCCCGTTGCCGATTACGTTGATCTTGTCGCCCCGGAATATACCGGAAGGAATGGTATGAAGCACATGTTTTATGTTGTTGAACTCCAGCGTATGACCGGCATTCGGCCCACCCTGAAACCTCGTTATCACATCGTATCTTGGTGTCAATACATCCACAACTTTTCCCTTGCCTTCGTCTCCCCATTGAAGACCCAATAATACATCAACTTGCATCTGATTTATTTTTTACTCATTTGAAAAACCTGACAAAATTACCCAAATATTTTAGGAAAAGGCATAAAAAAACCTCCTTTCACAGAGGTTTTTATTTATTTTTCGGCTACTTACTTCGTCTCTTCCGATTCACCGTAGAGATAAAGGGAGTGATGCGATAGCTTGAAATTATGAAGTGCACAAGCATCTTCAATAATTTGTCGGATACGTTCATCGTGGAATTCAGTAACTTTACCCGTACGGATGTCAATGAGATGGTCATGCTGGGTAGTAGCCAGTGTCTTTTCAAACTGGGCTATGTTTTTCCCGAACTGATGTTTAACTACCAGTTTGCAGTCAAGCAGGATCTCTATGGTATTGTACAAGGTTGCCCTGCTGACACGGTAATTTTTGTTTTTCATCGAGATATAGAGTGTCTCAATGTCAAAATGACCGTCGCGGGAATAGATTTCATCCAGGATGGCATACCGCTCAGGCGTCTTCCGATGCCCGTTCCTTTCAAGGTACTCCGTGAAAATATTCTTTACCGTTTCTTTGTTTTTCTGAATACTATTCATACTTAAACTAAGTTAAAATAGAGTGTAAAGATAATTTTTTTTTATTGATTGAAACTTTTTTTTAAAAATCTTTACATTCATTTTTTACTCAGTATGTCCTTCTCAACCATTTCGCCTAACCTTGAATAATTCTCATACAAAAGTTCATATTTCCTTGCATTTTCAGGAATTGGGATGAATTCGGTTTCAAATCCGCCACCCATTGCCTTTTGGGCCTCTGAGATGGTCGGATAGATACCTCCAACCACTGCCGCACACATCGCAGAACCCAGGGCGCAGGCCTGTTCGCTTCTGGCCACCAGGATCGGCTTATTGATCACATCTGCGACAACCTGCATGACAAATGGTGACTTTTTGGCGACACCGCCAAGTGCGATGATGCCTTCGATTGGGATACCTTCACTGATAAACCGATCGATGATCTTTTTGGAACCAAAGGCAGTAGCTTCTACGAGTGCGCGAAAGATGCCGGCTGCATCAGATCCAAGGTTCAGCCCTGAAATGGCTCCCTTGAGCAGTTGGTTGGCATCCGGTGTCCTGCGTCCGTTGAGCCAGTCGAGGGCAACAATACCGGTTTCTCCAATTCCGATTTTCTCTGCTTCACGTGTAAGCAAGGGAATCATGTTGTCGGCCATTTCATCGATCAGGGCTGCTTTTTGAGCCTCATTCAATTGTTTGGAGGATTTTATCAACTCCACTGCCGGACCGAGCAACAGGTTTTTGAACCAGGCGTATACATCACCGAAAGCGGATTGGCCAGCTTCCAGTCCAAGCATGCCTGGAACAACGGAGCCGTCAACCTGGCCGCAAATTCCCTTGACGAATTTGCTGCCAACCTCTTCAGAGGGGGCAATCAGGATGTCGCAGGTGGAGGTACCCATGATCTTGCTCAGGAAGTAGGGTTTAATTTCACCTCCCAAAGCGCCGATGTGAGCATCAAAAGAACCGGCGCCAACGGCAACCGATTCCTTTAAACCAAGTCTTTTTGCCCATTCGGGACTTAAATTTCCCGCTTTGACTTCGCAGGTGAACGTTTCCTTGTACAACCGTGGTCTCAGTCCTGCCAGGACAGGATCCAGTTTTACCAGGAATTCTTCGGAGGGTAATCCGTCAAATTCGGTATGCCACATGGCTTTGTGGCCTGCCGCACAACGGCTGCGTATCATTTTAACCGGATCTGTATTTCCGGTTAAAACAGCAGGAATCCAGTCGCAATGTTCTACCCAGGAGAAAGCTGCTTTCCTGACTGCTGCATCATCGCGCAATACATGCAGGATTTTCGCCCAAAACCATTCGGATGAATAGATTCCTCCCTCAAATTTGGTGTAATCGATTCCTCCCCAGTTCCTTGCCAACTGATTGATCTCTTCAGCTTCTCCCGTGGCAGTATGGTCTTTCCACAATACAAACATGGCATTTGGATTCTCAGCAAATTCGGGGAGCAGGGAGAGAGGAGTGCCGGCTTGATCTACGGCTACTGGCGTTGAACCTGTTGTATCTACCGAGATGGCCATGATATTTTCGGCCACTCCGGCAGGAGCCTTTGCAATGGCTTCCTTGATCGTGTTCTCGATGCCTTCGAGGTAGTCAAGCGGATGCTGGCGAAACCGGTTGTTGGCAGGATCGCAATATTTGCCTGCTTTCCAACGGGGATAGTAATAGACACTGTGTGAGATCTCCTTTCCGTTTGAGGCATCTACAAGGACGGTACGAACCGAGTCGGTACCGTAATCAACTCCAAGCGTATATTTTGACATGGTTGATAAAGTTTGAATTGTTTGAAATGTTTGAAATGTTTGAAATGTTTGAAATGTTTGAAATGTTTGAAATATTTGAAATGTTGTCTGACACTGAGCCTGTCGAAGGGTCATTGTTCCAATAAAATATTCGCTACATCGGTCCCTGAGCTTGTCGAAGGGCAATGCAGAGAGTGACTATTTTTGAAAGATCTATTTATTCCCTCTGGCCGTAATAGGCATCTTTCCCATGCTTGCGCAGATAATGCTTATCCAGTAAAAACTGGTCGATGCCCTGAATTTTGTCTACAACGAGCGCATGATGGGCCATCTTGGCTACTTGCTCCAGAACAACCGCATTGTGAACTGCATCAGCGCCGCTTTTCCCCCAAGAAAAGGGGCCATGGCCTGAAACGAGCACAGATGGAACAGACAGGGGCTCAATTTTTTGCTTCCTGAATGTTTCTACGATGACATTGCCAGTCTCCGCTTCATATTGATTTTTGACTTCCTGCTCCGTCAGTTTCCTGGTACAGGGTATCTCCCCGTAAAAATAGTCGGCGTGGGTCGTTCCAAGGGCAGGGATGGATAGTTCCATCTGTGCCCAGCTGGTGGCCCATTCTGAATGGGTATGGACGACTCCACCCACCTCCGCAAATTCCCTGTAGAGGATTAGGTGGGTTGGGGTGTCTGAAGAAGGTTTCCGTTTCGAGTCAATGGTCTTGCCATCCATGTCTACCAGCACCATATCCTCCCACGTCATGGCATCATAAGGTATCCCGCTTGGTTTGATGACGAAGATGCCGCGATCCCTGTCGATCTCTGAAACGTTCCCCCAGGTAAAAATGACCAAACCATGTTTTACGAGCTCCAGGTTTGCTTCGAATACGCGTCTTTTCAGGTCTGAAAACATAGCTGAAATATTTAATTACTTTGAGCCCTTTGTGTTTTCCTTCGTGTCCTTAGTGGTTAAAAAAATTAAAGCTTTTTACCACTAAGGACACAAAGTGCGCACGAAGGAACACTAAGGTCCTACCAGAAATAAATATAGAATGCCACGCATGCAGCTACTACGCCCAACGAAGCAATTACATCCCATTTGTTCCAACTATTCCGGAGGAGTGTTTTGTAGTCGCCGGTGAAGGTGATAAACTCAATCTGTTGAGCGGTTGGTTTTGGCGTGAAAAACGAAACCACCACCATCATCAACATGATAAAGACAAGCAACCAAACTTCAAATATAAGCCAGTTGGTTTGCCAAAACCATGTGGTGGATTCCCAGTACCAACCTGTCATTATATCTTTACCTGTTTTGGTTATGATGTTAGTGAGCAAGCGGACCATACCTATGATAAAGCCCACGATCATACCTGTCTCACCAGCCTTGGGTGTAATCCATTTAGAAAATATACCGAGTACGAATACCGCCACCATCGAGGGAGCGAGCAATGATTGAATGCCTTGTATATAGTCGTAAAGGCTGCCAAGACTCATCATGATTGGGATCCATACAATTCCCAGAAACACTACAACAATTGTTGCAATACGGCCTACCAAAACGTATCTGGCCTCTGTTTTGCCTTTGAACATGGGCTTGTAAAAGTCTTCAGTATAAAGTGTCGCGCACGAGTTGAAGAATGCAGCTAAAGAAGCTACCAATGCCGAAATAAAACCGATGGTTACAATCCCTTTCACGCCGGCTGGCAATACAAACTTAACCATTGAACCAAAAGCCATATCAGGATTCGCTAATGTAAAACCACTACCGGGACGTGCCGCCAATGCAGCCGCAACCATACCGGGAATCAGAAACATAAATACAGGCAACAATTTAAAATAGCCTGCTGCAATAGTTCCCCTGCGTGCACGCATCATGACTACGTCGCTGGCCTCACCTTTTCGCTGACCCAGTACACGCTGAACAATGTGCTGGTCGGTAGCCCAATACCAAAGACCAATGATTGACGCTCCGAGAAACACCCAAATACCCGGATATTCATCATACAACGGATTGCCCGTTTCAAAATGGAACAAGTGGTTTGTGCCGTAGGCAACACCATTGGCTCCAACATTTAGTGATTTGGTGTAGTCAATCATAGCCGTCCAGCCATGGGCAATACTCCCGCCTCCAAGCGCTGAAAGTCCGAGGAAGAGCACAAGGAATGAACCAATGATAAGTATCGGCGTCTGAATGGCCGACAGGGTCATCACACCCTTCATGCCACCCAATACTGTAAATATACCTGTCAATAATATCAAACCAATAGCCCCGTACCAGAAAGGCAAGCCAAGAAGACTCTCCATGAATATACCTCCTGTAAACGCGGTTACACTCACTTTGGTCAGCACGTAGGCGATCAATGTAATGATAGAAAGCCAGGAACCGGTTCGGGGTGTGTAGCGGTTTTTGAGGAAGTCAGGCATGGTAATAATTTTCCCCAACTTACTGTTCATCAATTGATAAAATGGTACAAAGAGCCATCCCAAAATCAGGATCATCCAGCCGTGCATTTCCCAGTGCGCCATAGCAACACCTGACTTCGCACCTGTGCCGGCGAGTCCCACAAGATGTTCGGAGCCGATATTTGCAGCAAAGATTGCTGCACCAATAATGTACCAGGGTTCCCCTTTACCAAACAGATAATCTTCACTGTCTGCTCCTTTTTGCATGCGGTTGTGCTTTTGTATGGAATGCCATACTGCCCAGCTGACAGCCAAAATGCCGACTGCGATGATTGCCCAGTCGAGCCAAATAAATTCTTGAGAAGTCCAATTCATGTATTTAAGCGTATTAGTTTATGTAGTATTTAAAAGATATAAGACATGAGACATGAGACATGAGACATGAATTATATCTTATATCTCATGTCTCATATCTTATGTCTTGAAGTTAAATCCCCTTCGAAAGGTGGTAGTATAAGTCATTCCAGCGTAATTCCTTCTTGAAATCGGAAATGTTGGTTTTGTCGTTGATTGCCAGGTATTCAATACCCGCCATTTCGGCAAAATCTTCCAGTACTTCGGCAGGAATGGCCTGAGAGAAAGAGGTATGGTGTGCGCCTCCGGCAAGAATCCATGCACCAGCGCCGATTTCCAGGTTCGGTTTTGGTATCCACAAGGCGCTGGCTACCGGAAGTTTAGGCATAGGTGCATCCAATGGTACCACTTCTACCTCATTGACAATCAACCTAAATCTGTTTCCCATGTCTATCAGGGAGGCATTCAGTGCCTGACCCGGTTTAACCGTAAATTTGGATCTGACAGGATCTGCTTTCCCGCCAATTCCCAGTTTGTGTATTTCAACCCTTGGTTTTTCCTGTGCAATGGATTCGCAGACTTCCAGCATGTGTGCGCCGAGAACTTTTGCTCCGGATGGATGGAGATGATAGGTATAATCTTCCATGAAGGAGGTGCCGCCTGTCAGACCTTCTGCCATGACTTTCATGGTACGAACCATCGCGGCCGTTTTCCAGTCCCCTTCGCCACCGAAACCGTAACCATCAGCCATCAGACGCTGAACGGCAAATCCCGGTAGTTGAACCAGGCCCTGGAGATCTTCAAAGGTGGTGGTGAATGCCATGAATCCACCTTTTTCAAGGAATGCGCGCATGCCTAGTTCGATCCTTGCAGACTCGCGAAGTGATTCATGTTCAGAGCCACCTTTTTTCAGCGAATCCATCATGTCATATTTTGATTCAATCTCAGCGTCAAGAGCGTTTATAGCTGTATCAGTAACCTGATTGACGAATTTCACAAGATCGCCGACACCATAACCATTGACGGATACGCCCAGTTTGATCTGTGCTTCAACTTTGTCGCCTTCTGTCACTGCTACTTCTCTCATATTGTCACCCCAACGTGCAACTTTCAAATGGCGCAATTCATTCCATCCTGCAGCGGCACGGATCCACAATCCTATTTTTTCCTGTACTTTTTCTTCCTGCCAGTGTCCGACCACCACTTTTCTCTGGATGCGCAAACGGCTGCCGATATAACCGAATTCACGATCTCCATGGGCTGATTGGTTCAGGTTCATGAAATCCATGTCAATCTCTCCCCATGGAAGGTCGCGATTAAACTGTGTATGCAGATGGACAAACGGTTTTTGCAGGGAGAGCAATCCTGCGATCCACATTTTTGCTGGAGAGAACGTGTGCATCCAGCAGATCAGTCCGATACAATCAGGATTGTTGTTGGCATCCTTGCAAAGCTCTGTTATTTCATCAGGGGTTTTTACAACAGGCTTAAAAACAATACTGACAGGGATGCTGGAAGATGCATCAAATGCCCGGGCAATCGCCGTTGAATTGTTTTTAACCTGTTCAAGTACCTGAGGACCATATAAATGCTGGCTTCCGGTTACAAACCAAACTTCTGAATTTTTCAAAGATGATGTTTTCATTTTGCGAAAATTATTTTGTGATAATTAATTTTATTCCTTTTTCATTTGTTAAAGGATTTCAGGATCGCGGCGGTTTTCACTTTAGCCTTTAGCCTTTAGCCTTTAGCCTTTTTCCTTACTTCTGGTTCACGGAAACTTCACAATTCTTTCGGATCGCAAACCTGTTTCTGCTTCCTTAAATTTATAATAGAAGGCGCCTTTTTTTGATTCTGATGTATTTTTTTTGCTCGAACGTTCAAGAATATCAAGCGACAATACTTTTTTTCTGAAATTTCCTGTGTCAAATGTCCGTTGAAATATAGCCTCGTAAAGATTTTTCAACTGAATCAAGGTAAACAATTCAGGAAGTAATTCTTTGCCAATCAGATTGATACTTGCTTTTTGCTGCAGCAGTGACAAGGCATTTCCTATCATCTCCTCATGGTCGAAAATGAGTTTGGGAAGTTTTGTGATGGGCCACCACTGAGCCCCGCTTTCCCTGACCAGTTCCTTGTCATGCATGTCTATCCTGATAAGCGCAACAAAGGTCATGCTGATAACCCTTGCACCCGCATCCCTGCCGGGTTTCGAGAATGCAGCCGCTTGTTCAAGAAAAATATTATGCATGCCCGTAGTTTGCAGCAGAACTCTTCTGGCAGCTTCTTCAAGGGACTCACCTTCCTGCACAAATCCACCCATCAGCGACCATTTCCCCCTTGCCGGTTCAAAACCGCGGGGGTAAAGCAACAGCTTGAGTTCTCCTTCTTCATATCCAAAAATTGAACAGTCTACAGCTACGTAGTGTTTGGGATGCTTTTTGTAAATTTCAGTGAGCATCAACACAACATTTTCTTCCATTTCGTTCGGTTATTCATTTCAAATTTATAAAAGTAATTAATACTATTAATATCAATTCAACGTTATTTATGCATAACTGTTTAATAACATATTTTAAACCCCAAATTCAATTTGAGAATCAACGTTTAAATGAGATATCATCTTGTTTTCTCATCTGAATTTCCTAAATTTAGACTTGCGAAATCTTTTAACTGTTGCAAAATCTTTAATTCACCGTTGTATATATGAAATTGCGGGAGTTGCCGAAAATCCCGAATAAAGAGTAGGCGCAACAAATCTTGACGCTATGTTTAATTCAGTGGTATTGGAAGTTGTGATCGGACTGGTTTTTATCTATTTGCTCTACAGTTTGCTGATAACAATCATTCAGGAGATGATTGCTACTGCCTTTAACTTCAGGGCTAAAATCTTGCAGCGAGCTATTGTGCGAATGCTTGAAGACGACGAAAAATTCAAAAGTGCATTCAGCAGTCTTAGCCATTTGTTCAGGTCAAAGGGGAATCTTGGCGGAAAACATTCCCTCTCCCATGATTTTTACAATCACCCCTTGATCAAGTTTTTAGGTGAAAACAAAAGGCACAATGCACCCGCCTACATTGACAAGGAGACATTTTCCAAAGTATTGACAGATCTTCTTCGGGGAGATAAGGTAAAGCCTTCGGATGACGTTGTGCCTTTGATCCAGTATTCGCTTGATACCAAAATGATCCAGTGGGGAACAGCTGAAATAGGAACGCAAACCCTTAGTTATCTCAATTCCCTTTGGGCGGATGCAAGGGGTGATGTAAACAAGTTCAAGAGCGATCTTGAGAATTGGTTTGAAGAAACGATGGAGCGAACTACCGGATGGTACAAAAGACATACCCAATTTATATTGTTTTTTGTAGGTATCGCCATTGTGATCCTATTCAATGTGAATACGATTGAAATTGTCGGCAAATTGGAGAAGGATCCAAAAATCAGGGAACAGATTGTTCAGCAGGCAGATGCATTTACGAAGGCGCACCCTGATGTAGACAAGGAAATTCTGATGATGAAAAAGAAACTTCAAAACACCCCTAACGGGAATTCTCAATCCGATTCTACCAAAATGAATGTGTTTTCCATGAATACGGACCTGGCACAACTTGAATTATTGAAGGCCGAGGAAAATAAATTACTGGGTCGCGCCGATTCCCTGATTCGCATTGATATCGCGAAAACCAATGGAATCATGGGTTTGGGTTGGCAAACCAGTAAGTTTAAGCCTCTCGATTGGCTGGCCATGGGGAAGTCTCTACTCGGATGGCTGATAACAGCATTGGCAATCTCCCTGGGTGCTCCATTCTGGTTCGACCTGCTGAATAAATTGATGAAGCTTAGAAATTCATCCACAGGTTCGGATGTTCAGGAAAAATTATCAATTAAATAAATCCAAATCATAATGAAAAGAATAGCAATATTTTGTGACGGGACATGGAATACACCCGACGAAATGGAGAATGAAAAACCTTGCCAAACCAATGTAGTTAAAATGGCAAATGCGATGAGTCGTCAATCACAAGATGGAACATACCAGGTATTGTTTTACCATAATGGCATTGGCAGTGAAGGAAGTAAGATCAAAAGAGTTTTTGACGGTGCCACCGGGACCGGTATATCTGAAAACATTCTGGAGGCATACAGATATATCATCAATACCTACGAGCCAGGAGATGAACTCTATCTTTTTGGATTCAGCCGCGGAGCTTTTACTGTCCGCAGTCTGGCAGGACTGATCAGAAATTCGGGCATACTGAAAATCGAAAACCTCGACCAGGTGCAAAGGGCTTTTACCATTTACAGGTCGCGGCATCCGAGGTATCAACCCCGCGAAATTGAATCGACGCTCTTCCGAAAAACCTTTGCCGTCGAAGAGGTTACTCCAATAAAATTTGTAGGTGTATTTGATACTGTTGGTGCATTGGGCAATCCTCTCTTTCTGAAAAGCGTGGTAAGTAAGCGCAATCAGTTTCACGATACCGAATTATCAACAAAAATCAGTTTTGCCTATCATGCCCTGGCTATTGATGAAAAAAGGAAAAACTTCGAAGCTACCCTTTGGCACCAACAGGCTGGGTCCAAAGATCAGGTATTGGAGCAGGTATGGTTTGCGGGAGTCCATTCGGATGTCGGCGGCGGATATCCCGACACGGGTTTGTCGGATATCGCCCTGCAATGGATGATTGGCAAGGCGCAGGAGTGCCAGTTAAAATTCGAAGACATCAAACTAAGTCCTGATGCAATGGCTTCGAATCATGAATCCTATACCGGATTTTATAAGCTACAGTCTCCTTTTTTCCGCCCGATAGATGTGGAAGTACCCGGAAGCGGAAAAACAAATGAATTCATACATCCATCGGTCGTTGAGAGGTATAGGAATGACAGCCACTACCGTCCGAAGAATCTGGTGGATTATTTCAGGCGTAATCCGTTAAAACAGTAATTCTTTTACCACTAAGGTCACCAAGGTAATACACAAAGGACACAAAGATCATGCAATCAGGCATTCTCCTTTGTGTCCTTTGAGCGTACTTCGTGTCCTTGGTGGTAAGGATTTCTACTTTTTGGTTGTCCTTATAACAGCCCTGAAATAGCCGATGTCCTCGGCAATACCCATGAACGGGTCGCCCATGTTGATTTCGTGTTCCAGGCTGCAAACTCCCGTATAGCCAACTTTGCGCAGCATCTTCACAAATGCAGGAAAATCAATCACTCCGCGACCGACTTCGAGCGAATATCCCAGCTTGGTTTTTCCGGTTACGTCCTTGATGTGGATGTCGAACACTCTTGATTGGTATTTTTTGAGGTCAGCTACAGGATCTTTCCCATTTCTGGTATCATGCCCGATATCCAGGCACATACCAATGCGGGGATCGAGGTCTTTGACATGGTTCCATACATCTTCAGCATCGGGATAGGTCTTGATATCCGGGCCATGCAGGTGGATGGCGTAATGAAAATCGTACTCTTTGACTTTCTTGTCGACGTATGGAAGCAGATTGTAATCGGGAACTCCAATAATCAGTTTGACACCTACTCTTTTTGCATATTCAAATGCCTTGTCAATATCCGCTTCTGATTTCATGTAAATTGGACCAACTGCGTAGCCTGTTACCCCTTTTGCCTTCAATTTGGCGTGAAAGGCGGCGATTTGTTCGTCGGTACTCGTGAACGGCAGGTGAAAATCCTTGATGCAAAGATAGTGGACATCCACTTTTTGCATGGTTTCCAGGGCTTTGTCGATATCAAATTTGAGGAATGTATAGCCGGCTATTCCAATCCTGAATTTCTCCCCGGTTTCAGCGGCGGGTTGAGGACCGGGCCGCGTATCCTGGGAAAGAGCAACTTTTGAGGTAATAGCCATCAAGCCAAACAGTGCTAAAAACAATACTTTTCTCATGAGGATTAAATTTATTTATGGTTTGAATCTCTTTTATTTTTTGGTTGAATAACCAACTGGAACTTTAAATCTTTGGTTATTCAATCCGGAGAAATGGTCTGAAAGTTTGATTGAACCATGCAAAGTTAGTGCAAAGTTTTTTTATTTTTTTCTTAAATGAAAAATTTAAAACAAATGCTTAAAAAAATGTCCTGCAGAAATTTGTAATTTTGGCTCAAATCATTCTTAGCTAATTGGACCTTTGAAACTTGGGGAAAAATATATAACTTCGGAATTATTGTCCCGCTTAAGAGCGGGGGATATGTTGGCTTTTGACCAGATATATGAACTTTATAGTCATAAACTATTTTCATTCATCTTTGGAATTTTAAAGAATGACGCTGAATCCGAGGATATTGTGCAGGAGGTGTTTATTAAAATATGGGAATCAAGGAATAAACTGGATGATTACAAATTACTGAATTCATATATTTTCACCATTGCTTACAATAATTCGATTGATCTGATACGCAAGAGGATCAACAAAGGCAAATACCTTGATCATCTGAAAAACTCTTCAGTTGTGCAGGAAAACTCCTCGGTAATTAGTGAGATGGAATTTGATGAACTCAGCCATCAGG
>CAIUUO010000221.1 GCA_903902325.1 uncultured Bacteroidia bacterium | reverse complement strand
AATTTTTAATTTTTAATTTTTAATTTTTAATTTTTAATTTTTTTCTATTTCCTCTCCAGCCACTTTTTGGGAACGGGCACAATGCAAATATTCATCGACCTGTTGTCCTTCGAAAGCATGGCCGACTGGATTTCAATCCTTGTGCCATCCGGACTGAAGGTTGGATGCGGGTGATCTGCGGCCGTTGTCTTGTGGCCGGCGGTCAGCAACATCATTTCGTGTGTGTGCCTGTCGATGAGGTAAAGTTCGCGGTCAAAATTATCGCCTACCGCAAAACGTCCATCTGATGATCCGTTGACATGCCAGAAACCGCTGCCATAGGGTATCTGTCCGGCAATGGTCATCTCCCTGGTCTTGATATTTACAATTCCAAGACCAGTTGGCTTCTCTCTGGTGCCGCAAGGCCCCCATGCAGCTTCCTGTCCGGGGTTCGCACCGCTAACCGCTTTTCCTTGTTTGGCTTCACCCGTTGTTTCAGGAATTTTACGATGTCCCATGATGGCGAAAGCCACCTCGTCCTTGCTGATCACGGCTTCATGTGTTATCCACTCATAAGGAGCCTCGGGATACAAAGGACGAAGTCCTGATCCGTCCGAATTCACGATCCAGGTGCGCTGGGGCGCCTTTCCGCCAGTTTCCCAGCAAAAAACGATCTGTCCGGGCACCCAGGGATTGCTCTGGATATGACCAATCTGGAATGGGACGGAAACCACATATTTAATTTCGCCTGTGTGAACGTTCATGCCTGCAATTCCGGCCGGACCTGCGCCCATGTTCCGGGGACCATAATTCCCTTCTATTTTGGTTCCTTCAGCCAGGTGTTTTCTGGCCTCAGTCTGTCCCACCCTGAACCATGCCCATTCTTCTCCTCCATCCAGGGCCATGTCGCCGCCAGCTTCCAGTGCCGGAGGAGTTGTACCGCAGATCCGCTGGTAGGCAGAGGCTTCCTTTAGTTTTCCTGCCTTGCTGTCAGCAAACAGTTTGGCCAGATCAACTTCTACAATTTCGAGGGTGTTCCTGGCCGATTCTGCAGTACTCTTCCGCATAAAATAGAGTTTCATCGATTTACGTGCTACATTTAGCATTCCGGTATAGCCCCCTTCAGATACCTGGACAATATCTCCGGAAGATTCATTAACGGCAAATACCTCACCCTTCACGCGGTCAGACCTGAATATGACCCACTTCCCATCAGAAGTCCATTGGTTGTGCGTCTGGTAAATTTTTCCGTCACCGGAAGGTGTGCTTGTCAGGAAGGTGAGTTTGACTCCAGTAACCGGATCCGTAACGATTTTCTTCTCTGATGGGAAACGCCTTCCGATCTGGGCCTTCGTGGTTGATTGTATTCCAAAGTTTATGGCCAAACAGGTAAAAATTACTACAACTAAATTTCTTCTCATGGTCTTGAGTAAATTGTTTTTTTATAATAATCTATGTCTATATTTCTTTGTGTTCCTTTGTGTTGAACTTTGAGTCCTTTGTGGTGAGGTTTTAAAATTTAACCACAAAGGTCACAAAGGAAAGCACAAAGGACACCAAGCCAGTGAAGTGCATAAATCAGCATTATCCCGCATCTTTTCAAAAATAACCAAAAAATATGAATTGCTTCTTCTAAAATCCTTAACCAACTTTAACAAACTGATTGATTGTGAAGTAATAATTTCCCCTACTTTTAAAACTTCAACGGAAAACCTGATCTCATGACCGAAAGACTGATTTTCATTCTATCAATAATCTGTACTTCAACACTAACAACCTTTTCCCAGGGAATTCGGGGCAGGATCACCAACGCGGGTGAGGAAACAATTCCTTTTGCCAGTGTCTATGTTCCGGCATTATCGACGGGTACCACCTCCAACAAAGATGGAAATTTTGAACTGAAAATGCCCGAAGGCAAATACACAATCCTTTTTCAGTACCTGGGATACCAGACTGTAACCAAAGAGGTGACTGTTGGCAAAGCCTTCCAGAATATTGACATAGCACTTTCTGCCCAGAGCTACCTGATTCCGGAAATTGAGGTTCTGGCTTCCGGCGAGGATCCTGCCTGGTACATCATGCGGAAAGCCATTGCCATGGCACCCTATTACCATCAACAGGTATCCAAATATTCCTGCAAAGTCTATCTGAAAGGAACCGGCCTTTTCGAAAAAATCCCTTTCCTCCTGGAGAAGCAAATGAAAAAGGAGGGATTGAGTGAAAATGAGCCTTTTGTGATGGAGACGCTGAGCAAAATCGACTTCGAACTTCCTGATAAGGTGAACCAGCAGGTATTGGCCATGAGATCTTCGGGCCAGCAGAACAATACCTCCCCCATGGGGATGATCACCAACAACCTTTACGACGCCGAAAAATACGGGGTAGTATCACCGGTTGGCACCACGGCGCTAAAGATGTATGATTTCAAGTTCGAGGGTGTTTTCGAAGACCAGGGCCGAACCATTGCCAAAATAAAAGTGACACCCAAGTCAGGTGGCAACAATGTTTTTTCAGGGTACATTTTTATTGCCAAACAGTACTGGAATATCCACTCAGCTGATCTGCAGCTGCATATCCCGATGACGGATGTGAAGGTGCACCAGGTTTATGCCGAAGTAAACAAGAATACCTGGATGCCCGTCAGCCTCGATTTCGACATGAATTTTGCCGGATTCGGCCTAAAGATGAAATACAAGTATGTTGCCTCCATCAGTGAATACAAGACCGTTCTGAATCCCTCCCTGGACCATACCTTCCTGGATAAGATCAGGAATGAACAACTGGCGGAACAACAGGTAATCAGGCAGATTACTGAAGAGAAAGTCAAGGCAGCCTCTCCTCCCAAGGTGCAGGCTAGAAAGAAAAAGATTGAAGAACTGATGCAAAAACAGGAGCTGAGCAACCGCGAATCTGCTCATCTCAACCAACTCATCGAAAAGGAGATCAAACGGACAAGTCCTCCTGAACCGCTCGAAATCAAATCGACCTTACAGGTAAGCCAGAAACAGGTGAACAACGATTCGGCGTATTGGGCGGCGCACAGGTCAATTCCACTAACTGCAGGTGAGAAAAACAGTTTTGTCAAAAAGGAATCATTTATCAGGAAATCTGCCAATCCTGGTTACCAGGATTCGGTGCGTGATTCCCGTCGAAAATTCAGGTTAAAATATTTGATTACCGGAAAGAGCTACAACTATTCCGTGGACTCCATCCGGCAAAATGAAATCTTCGACACACCCAACCTGATCAATCCAAATGCATTTTCTTTCAATACTGTGGACGGCTTGCGGATGCAACTGCCATTCAGCTATTACAAATCGGATACCACTGGCCATACCCTTCGGCTCAATTCTACCCTAGCCTATGCATTTGTCCGTCAAAAACTGGATGCATCCTTCTCCTACAGCCAACGATTCAGGGGGCTAAAAAATACCTGGCTGACAGGTTCGGTGGGAACCTCAACAGAAGATTTCAACAGGAATACAGGTATCTCAACCCTAACCAATGAGTTTTATACCCTGTCCCTGGAAGAAAACTACAAGAAATTCTACAGGCGGGATTTTGTCCAGCTATCCGTTAACAGTGATATTGCCAATGGGCTCACGCTAAGCGAGACCTATGAATACAGTGCCAATTATGCTTTGGAAAACCATTCGTCTTTTACCTTTCTTGACAATAAAAACAAGGAATATACTCCCAATGTACCAGTTAACAATGCCATTGAATCCTGGCAGACCGGAAATCATCATTCACTGATTGGCAGGTTCGTGCTTGATTATTCACCCCGAAACCGTTACCGCATCAGGGACGGAAGAAAGGTTTACGCGGGCAGCAAACACCCAACCTTTTCGCTGGGATATAAAAGTTCGTTCTCCGGCTTCATGGGTAACGATTCCCGCTTTGACATTCTCAGATTAGGCATCAGACAAAACATTGATTATGGTTTTGACAACCATTTTTCGTACACGGTCAATGCCGGCAAATTTCTGAACAGCAGTCATGTCTACTTTGAAGATTTCCAGCATTTCAATACCCAGCCGACGGCGATATTGTTTTCATCCACCGAAAACAGTTTCAGGCTGCTTCCCTTTTACCAATTTTCGACAAGTGACAAGTATGCGGAAGCTCAAATCAACTTCCGAACAAACCGTTTGATTCTGAAATGGTTGCCTTTGATCAAGAAATCCTCCATGTCGGAAGAGCTGTTTGCCAATTACCTGACAACACCAGGAATCAAAAACTATCTGGAAACGGGGTATGGAATTACCAACCTGTTTTTGTTCTTAAGTGCAGAAGTGGTTGCGGGTTTTGAAAACGGGAGTTTCAGATCGGCAGGGGTTAAAGTGAGTATCAACGTCAAATAGCAGGCATGATAAGGTCTTTCAGTCGTTTGGCAGGTGTAATCTTGAGATCTACGATTTTCCCTGCCCTTATACGACCTTCCACGATAGTATTTGCCGGCGCATGAAGTTTGAATTCAGCATCCCACGTTTTGGGCCAGGCGGGCAAAAGCAGAATTTTTGATCCATCGAACTGGATCAACATGGTTTGAAGGGCATGCAGACCATTGCCTCCATTGTCCTCATCAGGTACATAATCGGAGCCTCTGTCCCAAAAGGCAGGAAATCTCATGCGGGGGTCTTTCCTTGTCAGATGTCCGGTTACGTAAATACGTGCTGTTTCCGAATCTCCCAGTAATGCAGCTTGTACCGCTTCCTGTGACCAGCAACCAGCTCTCCTATTTTTCCGAACCGCAAAAGCGTTTTGTGCAACTTCGATATCAGGTTTTTCAAGGCCATAAATCCTGAACGGATAGATTGCATATAATTCTGGATTCTCTATGTTGCGTGCTGCCGCATTTTGTCCATCCTCAAAAGGCAAAAGTTGTTTTCTGCCGTCACGAATACCTGTTGGTACCGGAGGTATTTCAGCAAGGAATCTCTTCCACCGTTCGCGAAAGGTTAAATTTGTCAATCCAACCGGCAGTTTGAGAAGCCCCTCCAATACAAATCTCAATCCGGCGATGTCGGGAAGCGGATTACGGACTTTCCAGAACGTTTCAATGGCATTGTCAGGATCCAAAAGAAGTATGCCATTCTTGTCCCGCTTGAAGTGTTGGTCAAAAAATGTCACTCCGGCATCTGCTAAAGGAACAAGGGTCTCTTTTGCAAACTTTTCATCAAGGGTATAGGCATAATAATCCAGCATCATGGCGCTCAACTCAAGTACAGGGGTATAATAGTGTGTGCCATAATACCCCGGCGTATCCGCCAGGATTTTTTCCAGTTTTCCACCCCATAATGCTTCGCCTTCCATTATATATGATCCGTCATGTCCATAGATCTGTTTCACCTGCCTGGCATTATCGTTTACAATGAAACTATACATCCGGAAAAATGGCTGCATGAGATCAAAATCGCCCGAAGCCATCATCGGCCAGTAGATCGGTCGGGTATTCTGGAACCAGTACCTGTATCCCCAGGCGCGGTAATCGGCAGTCACAGGTACCACCACATCGGGTTTGACCTTGTTTCTGTCCTTAATGATCACTGGTTCAGGATTTTCGACCGTAAAGAGCGAACCATTGAATTTGATCGGGGCTTCACCTCTGCCGGTGCAGGCATTCTTGAATCGTTGAAGCAGATAGCCGCGTGTAACTTCCTGCGCATTTTCTCCTGAATTAATAAAGATATAACTGCGGCTCCAGAATTTATTCCACCATTCTTCATGATCCCTTCTTGCTTTCCTTTGTGGTGCATGCATGGTTGAATCTATCTGCCGGTCGAGTTTTATTAGCCATTGAGCCCGTGTCGAACATTGGACTGTAAGAGGATGGATCGAGACCTGGTGGGACAAACCAGGTTTGACTGACTCCAATGTAACTTCATCCTTGTTTACAAAGCCTTCACCCAGTATTGCAGCTCCAATGGTTCTGTCGATTAGTAGTGGGATATCTTTGTTTAAGTCCCGGTAGTACCAAATTACCCGGTTTGTTTGTCCTGAAATAATTGAGTCGGCTCCGAGATATTCAGTCGGAATGCTTCGCCAGGACTCCATGGAAACCCTCATACTGACTGGAAATGAACATTTGGTCTCAACCTGGATGACAGGCTTGTTGGCATCCACCCACAGCAGTAGGGTTGATGTCCGTCTTCCTGTACCTCCGGTAACTTCGAATGATCCATCCTTCAAACGGAGCATTTGCTGGAAGCCATCCGTTCCTGCAAAAGGATTGGGTGTCAGCGAAACCCTGATTCGTCCGATCTTGATAAGCCCATAAGCCCCGTAGTTGGGTGCGACCAGGTCGCCGCTCCATGCATCACTTTTGGCGATGTAAAAAAGGAGGTCGCCACTCTTTTCAACCCAGGCATTTAATGCAATATCCCCGTTCCCAAGTGGCATCGATCCGGATGCATCCAAGGATGGGGTATCCCATCTGACATTATATTGGTCAAGGTTTGCCATGACCGACTTTTCATGTTTCACGTGTTTAGACCCAGCAGCCTGTAGTTCCGGCGGAAGGCACAAAACCTCAATAATCAACATCATCGATACAATGAACTGTTTAATTATTCTGGTTCTTTCCTTACAATGAATCATGATTCGATTTATCAATTATATGCACCGTTAATTTTGCACAATTCAATAAATCTTAACACCCTTTCAGGGGAAACATCGTTTTGGATGATGTGTGCGGGAGCGATCATGTATCCACCATTTTTACCAAGAATGCTGGTCTTTTCGATGATATCCTCTTCGAGTTCCGAATCTGTTCCCTTTGGCAACAAATCCTGCTGGTCAATGGCGCCCCAGAAAGCAAATTTGTCTCCAAAATTATCTTTCATATCCTGCGGCAGATGTCCCGGAACCCCTGGTTGCACGGGATTAAACACTTCGAATCCGATTTCGCGGATGTCGTCGAGCAGGTCGGCCACAGCGCCATCGCAGTGAAGAATGGGAATAATATCCGGCTTGGCCTCCCTGAAGCGATCAATCATCATTTTGTAAAAAGGCTTCAACTGTTCACGAAAAGTTTCCGGAGGCATAATAAGACTAGTCTGTGTACCGAAATCATCCCCGAACCAGATGGCATCCACCCCTTTCTCAATGAGTCTGAGTCCAATTTGAGTCTGATATTCTGCACATGCCTCAAACAATGGAACCACATATTCAGTCTCCATCATCATATCTACCAGCAATTTTTCCATGCCAACCAACTGATGGGCCAGTGAAAATACGGTCACCTCAATATCACCGAAAACGAGGTAATCATTTTTGAATTTTTTGACCAGGGCTTCGGCATCCCGATAGCGTCCCGGAGCATCCGGATCAGGAAACTGATAGGCATCGATGTCCGCTTTTGTTTCAGCATGGGCAAGCGGGTAATCGATCACTTCCACGTAAATATCGCCCTGCCGCATCCTCATTTTGTATTCATTGAGCCATGTACCATCGGCCTCCATGACGATCCTGTAATCATCAGAAACGGAAGCGCCGGTAATCACCACATCGCTGCCCATGGCCACCCTCAACTCGTTGGCGCTGATACGATAAGTCACATCTTCGTACAAATTATCCGTGTAATGCACCGGTATACCAAGTTTTTGTCCGAAATGATCAGACAACTGCCGGCACAAGTCAAATTGAATGGGTACCCTGTCTGGCAACCCCGGAAGCCGCTTGAAGGCTTTTAAAACTCTATCCCTTGAATTCATATTCCTGTTTTTTTGAGCAACCTGATTCCAATTATGTTTCTGAAGCCCTTTGTGGCCTTTGTGTTACCCTTTGGGTCCTTCGTGGTAAAATATTTTGAAAAATAGAATCTTAACCACAAAGGTCACAAAGGAATGCACAAAGGCCACAAAGGGCTTTTCTCAAAATACCTGTTAATCCATATGAAAAACTTCTTTCAGATCAACAGCTACCGGCGAATTATCAGGATTGCACTCCATGATATCAGCCATGTAAGCCCACCATTTTTTCACGATGGCAGTGTGAGGCAACAGGCCGGAAGTATGGTTATCCGTCAGTTTCTGAAAGGCAAAAAGCGTCAGCGTCTCTTCATCGAGGAAGATGGAATAATCTGATACCCCTGCTGCTGCAAGTTCTGCGCCCAATTCAGGCCAGATTTCATCGTGCCGTTTTTTGTATTCCTGCTCAAAACCGGGCAGAAGCTTCATTTTAAATGCGTTGCGTATCATGGCATCGAATTTATAATTGTTTTTACTTGCTACTAGCAATTATTTACTCTTCAAGGCTCTATTGATTGCTTTATCTGCCAGTACCTCCATCACCTTGTAACCCTCCTTGTTGGGATGTACACCATCTTTTGAATATTCCGCTTTCATCCCTTTCCGATCATCTACCACGGATGAAAAATAATCCAGGTAATTACATTTGTGCATGGAAGCATACTCTTTGATCCACTTATTGAGTGTAACGATCTTCTCTGCCGGTTCGAGACCGGGTTTCCATGGATAATCATAAACAGGAAGGACTGAACAGAGAATCACTTTAATTCCATTGGCTTTTGCCAGTTCAGCCATGGAAGCGATATTGTCCTCAATCATTTCCAGGGTCGAAGGTCCGTTGTTGCCGGCGATGTCATTCGTGCCACCCAGGATCAGAACCAGCTTCGGTTTCAGGCTGATCACATCTGCCCTGAAACGTACCAGCATCTGACCTGTTGTTTGCCCGCTGATTCCCCTGTCAACATATGGCTTTCCCTCGAAAAATTCCGGCGAAATCCTGATCCAACCATCCGTGATAGAATTCCCCATAAAAACGACCCTTTTCACCCCGGCAGCAGGCAGACCAAGTTTTTCGTTGGCTTCCCTGTATCGGGCGAAGTTGGGCCAGTCGTTTTTGATACGCAAAAGCTGTTCATTCTCTTTTGTCAGTTGTTCAACCGTCTTTCCCGGAGCTACTGCAGCAGACTGTGGATTTTGACCAGCAGAAACCAGGGCAAAAGCCACCAAAGTCAATAGAAAAAAGCATTTCATACTGTATGTTCTCATCTTAGTTTGAATGTATGGTTAAGTGAGCTAATTTAAGAATTTGTATCAGCGTTTGTGACCATCAGGTTAATTATTTGATCAGCTGTTGAAATATCAATCTTACCGGACCCATCAATCCTGATTCCAGCAATACATGATCAGGACCCTTCAATGGTTTTGTGTAATAGACTGCCACGTTGGTTTTGGCATACCTTTTTTCCACGGGTAGTTTTCCATCGCCAATTAAGCGGTTGGGCCAAAGGTTTACTACATCTATTTCCAATTCGTTTTCACCTTTTTTTATGGCTTTGGTTATATCCAAATTCCATGGCGGGCACCATAAAACGCCAATTTTCTTCCCATTAAGGCGCACTTCTGCTATTTCTTTCACAACACCAAGATCGAGAAAGATGTGCCCAGCCTTTTGTTTCTTCTCTTTTTTGAAAGCAAAAGTAGTACGATAGGTGGCTGTCCCGGAATAGTATTTAATCCCCTCTTCGGAACGCTTTGTCCAGTCTTCGAGTTTTGCGAAGATAACAGGTTTTGCAGGTCCTCCCCAGGCTGAGTCGAATTTAACTGTCCAAGGTTTGGTCAATTCCTGCAGCGTGTTTAGTTGTGGAAAATTCAGTCCTTCCTCGCCTGAGACTTTAGCATTCTTTCTGAAAACCACAAATGCAGAGCCAAAGGCTGAAAATTCGAGCGGAACTGAGGTTCGTCCGTTTGTTTGATTGAATTGCCGCAACAAGCGAATGTCGCCATTAACAGGATTCCAGAGTTCAGGCTGTTTGCCATTGATCCGAAACGTTGCGGTTACTTTGACCGGGTGGGATGTCGGATTGCTTAGAAAGTAAATATCAGAATCTCCGGTGCGGCGATGGATGAAATCAGGTACTGTATCTCCAACAGTTTCCAGATCAGGCGATATCTGCATAGAAGCCAGCACTTCCCTGGCCGGTTTGTCGATAATTTTACCATCGTTCCAAAGTTCATCTGCGATTTCCTTAAACTCCACTTCGCAAAGCGGAAAGTTTTGAAGTGTTGATGTACGCAGCGGTTTTGGACCGGTAACCTTAGCGCCTGCATCAACCAATTCCTTAATTTTTTTTAATGCCGGAAGCGACAAAATTTTAAATTTGGGCAGTACCATCAGGCTATAGCTCATGCCGTCGGGTAGCGCAATACGTCCGTTTCTAACTGACATCCTGGTAAGAAGCACTTCTTCACTAATATGGTCATAATCGTATCCGGGCATCACACGTGCCGGATCCGAGTGTTTCCTGGTAGGGACATTCGGAACATGATCGCCGTAATAATAGCAGACATCGGCCACAAACAACCCTTGCTGAAGCATGTATTGGCAACGGTTCAAATAACCGACAAAAGCCATTGCCTGGTTGGCCCAGGTTAGCTGAGGATCGAAGTGCGTCCCGGCAAAATATTCCTGCCCAGGAATACCCATTTCCTTTGGAGAACATGTAAAGGCATGAATGTAGGTCAGATTCAAGCCTGCACATGCCTCATGATCGAATGTTGGTTTTTGCGACGACCACAGGATGTCATTCCAATGCGGACCAATGGAAGTAAAGCCTTCCCCGCAGGCAATGGGTTTGCCATAAGTGTGGGCAGCGCTGCCGGCACATTTCATAAAAAACCGGGAATCCTCGGTCGGCCTATGCGGTGATTTTACCCAGAATTCGCCCATAGGGGCATCGGTACGGCCAAGGTTCTTCAATCCGTCGAACGGACCCAGGTGCGGACCGCTTGCTTCGCAGTGAATAATCATGTTGTGTTGGTGTGCCAATTTAGCCAGCACTCCATAGTGGTTGTCGGCAAAGCAATCGCCAATGGTTTTGCGAAAATCAGCCAAAAAACGGTTGCTTACTTCCCGGTTATCAACTATCAGGCCGGTAACCGTCAACAGGTAAGGACGAATGTCGTAACCCCGCCGCTTTTTGAATTCTTCGGGAAACTTCAACGTCCAGTTTACGCCTCCGCCTTCCCAACTATCAGTTTCGAACCCTTTGAATGACTTTCCGGCCAGCGGGCCAACGTCGTCGATCAACGGTTCAATCACTTTGTTCCAATAAGTTTTTAAAGCAGTAGAATCAAGATAATCAACCACATATCCTTTCCAGTTTCCGCTCGAAGTCGAGACCTTGCTGCCGCTGTTGGTATAGCCAAACCGCACCACCTGCCATAAGCCCTGCGGAACATCCCAATCTAGAGTACCATCAGCCAGAAGTTTATCAGAAATATCAATCACATCTTTTGACAAAACATCCTCTTCACCTGGTGTCGCGATCGTATCAAGCAACAATTGGGAACCATCGCCACCATTCATACCTAGTTCTTTAAAAAGGAGCTTCGACTCGAGTTTGCTGATTGCCGGGCGCTTGGTTTTGATGGTATCTTTCAACTTGTATGCCAATAAATACGAATCGCGGTAATAGTCATCGCGATTCTTTGGGATTGAAAGGGCCTTTTTGAATTTTATTGGTCCGGTAATACGCGTTTCGGACCAGGTAATGTGTTTGGAAGCTTCGTCGGCAGTGACAGTCGGTCCTCCCAAATTCCATCCGCTTTGAGCGCTAAGGGTCAATTCGAGCCCAAGACGGTCGGCTTCTTTTATGGCGTGCTTGAACAATTCGCGCCACTCTTTGCTACCAAACATCGGCCCTACAGGAACAGGCCCTGCAGGTTCACCTGCATCGAAGATCAGCGAGCCGCCCATACCTGTTTTCTTCATCCATTCAAGATCCTTGGTAATTGCTTCTTTGGTAACATTTCCGTTAAGCCACCACCAGTAAGCCCGGGTTCGCGCAGACAATGGCGGATTCGCAAATCCTTTTTCTAAATTGGTCTGGCCAATTGTACTGCTAAAAGTTACCATCAGGATGAATATAAACGCGAGACACCCCTTTGCTGATTGCTTGCAGCATTTTTTAATAATTGAGAATAAAATCATAGCACCATAGTTTTTTATTGATGTATTCGATGCCCTTTGAATTGGCGCCGTACCTTTGGAAAGTTGCTGGTCATAAAGTACTGACTAGTGGTATTTTATAATTATCGATTGCCTGCCTGCCTTAATATCCTTTAAAAGGACATAACCAATGCCTTCCACACCTCTTAAATTCCTGCCGTTCAGCGTTAAGGAATACTTCTTCGAAACCTTTGGAACATACACAGAGGCAGAAGTATTGGAAGGAATTATCATATTCATCTCAAATGATTTACCGGGTTCTTGTTTAAAATCCACGGCAATGTCTCCGCGAATGGTTGGCAATTTTGCGTTTGCGAAGGTAAGCTCCCCCGGATGCGGGCGAATAGCTATCTTACCGAATCCTGGTTCAGCGGGTTCAATGCCCATAATTTTACGGGGAATGATATGGGCCGGGGAGGCGCTCCATGCATGACTCCACCCGTTGTTCGACTTGTACTTATTGTCCCAGGCTTCAGTTGTCATTGTAGAGCCAACCCTAATCATATTCAACCAGCTACGATCTGAGTCGGAGGTGAGAAGGCTCATGGCATAATCAGACTGACCATAATTGAAAAGCGCCTCGAGCAGGTAATTGCTGCTGTAAACGCTGCAGGCCATACCCTTCGATTTGATGTAATCCATTACGGATGACTGGTATTTTTCTGGAACAAGTCCAAAACACAGCGCATAGAGATTGGCATGCAATGAAGCATGGGAAGAACCGATGCCATCCATGTAAATTCCATGCTCCTTATCCAAAAAATATTGGTTGAAAGCGATCCTTGCCGCTTTTGCTTTTTGATCAAATAAATATGAATCCGATAGTTTTCCAATAGCTTTCGACATTTCAGACATGTAAACCAATGATTTAAAATAAAATGCGTTTACAACAGTATTAAAATCCCTAAAATCATAATTGTCGGTTTCTCCCCCCGACCCACTGCCCATAGCCCCGTGAGGCCAGTCAACAATATCTCTTAATTCTTTGCCGTTGTAATGGATTGAATTCAGAAACTCTTTTGTCTGAAGTCCGGTGCGTGTGCTGATCAATCCGTTTCCGGTTTCGAGGGCCATCATCGTTTTGGCCTTGAGATCATCGTAATAGCTACGGATTACTTCCGTGTTTCCGGTATGCCAATAATCGGCCCAGACCATAAAAATACTGTGAGAGATCCATTCTGTAGGCCATGTAGCATGATAGATCAGATTTTCGAGGCTGTAGCGGGCTATCGCAAATTCGCGGTCGATGGCATAATGGCACATCTGCTGGATATAACAATCTGCTTCGTACATCATTCGCTCACGTTCACTGTTGGCATAGTCACCATTAAAGGTGTTGGCGATTGTGGAATATTTGCACAAATTATAAATCGAGTTCAACCGGTCATCAGAACATGAAAAGCTGGAAGCCTGATCGTTATACAGGCAATAAAGAGCTTTTTGTACTATTTCATGTACCTGAATATTTTCATCGTTGCACTTTAGCTCGCAAAACCTGAATGGAATTACTTCCGGCATTTCTAAAGGCATTACCTGACTGTGTGGATATTTTGCAACAAAGCGAGGTATTTCAAGTGAATAATCATGTCTGCCTGGCTTTATTGTTAAAGGATAAGTCCTGAAAATAACCCCGCCTCCGGGTTTCTGGTCAATGGAGTCTCCGACCGCCTTTTCCCCAATATTTATTTCCAGAATTTTTTGCTGCTCTCTGTCATTTTTCGGATTCCAGGTCAGGTTTAGTTCTAAAGTTGAGAAGGCCGATTTTTCGAAATCGTAAAAACGGATCCCATTAGTTCTTACAATTCGTTTTACCGGTTTGACAGAATGATAAATAATTGGATGACGGTTTTCGAAAGTCCAGGATTCATCTCCTCCTTCTCCCATTAATTTGACCCATTTGCTTTCACCTGGCCATTTTCTGGTTGAATTTAAATCTGAGGTATTCAACTTTTGAACAACGCTCCATGCCGATTCACCCCCCAATTTATTCACGATTTTGACAGTCCACCAATAGGAGGCATTCGAAGAAAGCGGTTTGCCGGCATATTTGATGTTGATCGACTGGCTGGATGAAACAAAGCCTGAATTCCACATATCAGGCGTCTCCTTTTTCAATGATTCAGGTGATGAAGCTAACAAGATTTTGTAAGCTTTCTGAAAATCACCGGATTTATCGGAATTCACGATCCAGCTAAATTCCGGTACGGCATTGGTGATCAGTGACAATTCAGGGTGAGAAAGTAATTCGCACAGCAAACCAGATGGTGCAAAGGGCCGAGTTGAAATACCTATACGATCTGATTTTGGATAATTCTTTACGGGAATAGCACTTTGAGCATGAAAAGCCGAAACACCAAAAAGGAGAATCAGGAATAATTGGATATTAGTCTTCTGATGAAAATATAGTAGCTTGTTCATTATCGGTTTGTTAAATAAATAACTAACGAATTGAATGAATTGAAATATAAAGCATTGATTTTCAGTCTATCCTGACAAAAATATGATTTTTCAGATCGGACCAGCAATCTTTTGAAAAAATCAGGGACAGCCTTCGAGAAAGATGTCCCTGATATGATTGGGCAATTTTGTAATTATTATTTCCAGCCAGGATTTTGGGCCATAGGTTTATCCTTGTTGGTATCAATGACCGTTTGCGGGATAGGCCACAGATTGAAGTTGGTGGTCAATGTGTTTCTTGGATCATCCCAATAGGAATACTTCTTGATCCGGTCAACTGCTACGGTACCACCCATACGCAGAAGGGTGTTCCAGCGTGTTTCTTCATAAACCAGTTCACGTGCACGTTCATCCAGAATCAAATCGACATTGACATCTGCTGCAGTAACCAGGTAACCGCAGTTTGCACGGTTTCGGATCAGGTTAATGTCAGTGGCTGCACCGCTCTTATCACCATTTCGCATTTTGGCTTCCGCACGAAGCAGGATCGTTTCGGAAAGACGGAAGATGTATTCTCCCCTGAAAAGGTTACTCATGTTCTCACCATCGGCAACACCCGTATATTTGTCGGTTGCAATCTTGCATGAAACGGGATAAACCTGGGTTTTAGCGGCGTCAATAGCATCTTTGGTCTGACCATCTTTATAGAGGATATTCCATGGAATAACCTTCCCGAAATAAGTAGTATTTGTAGATACATTACCTAAAAATATGCGACGAAAAACAGCTTCCGAATTACGCATATCAGTCGCCCACTTATCAGAATAAATGATGTCACGGGTATAAAAATTCGGAATTGCCTGGGCAATACCACGACCTCCAACATCTTCGAGTGTTCCCGTTGCGATTGCTGACTCCGGATCACGGAATACGCCGCCAAAAACGCGGGAATAAGGCAAAAAGGACTCTTTATCCTCCGCTTTATAGGCGGCATAATTGACCTGGGTTGACCATATTGCCTCTTTGTTACCGCTTTGGTAATCCTGGTTCCCTTCCTGGAAAAGATCCCAATAAACATTGGCTGTGATTGGATAACCTGCCTTTGAGTAAAGACGGTCTGCAGTTTGCGTTGCAGTTGTATTGGCGAAGTAATAATCGGGGTTTTGAGTTGCACGGGCTCCGAAACGACTTGTCATCAAACTGTAGGTACCTCCGTCAATGACAGCATTCCCATTGTCAATGGCTTTTTGATAGGCTGCCTTTGGATCAGCACCATCAGCCTCATTGGCTAAGCCTTTGTCAAGATACAACTGACAGAGCAAGTGCTGGGCAGCCCCTTTGGTCAAACGTCCTTTAATGGCGGTAGTAACAGGCAGATCATTCAATATTGCCTCCAATTCGTCAATGGCAAACTGATAGGTTTGAACGCGGGTAGTCCGTTCGAAGTCATACCTTGGAGAGGTAACAATCTCTTTCACGAGCGGGACTCCACCAAACAACTCGCCCAGATTGCGGTAGGCAAAGGCACGGAAGAATCTTGCCTGCGCCAATGCGTACGTTTTGTCGGCTTGAGAACTCCAGATAATTTGGGGAAGGTCTGCAGCATAAATTGCCAGGTTCGCTCTTTCGATCAACTGATAGAATGCAGTATAGACTGTATTGAACACGGTATGGGTCGGAGTGATAATCCCATAATCATTGAAACGGTTCGCACGACGGATTGTTGGAACATCCATAATATCAGTACCATTAGCTCCCTTAAATGCGATCCATGGGTCATTTTGTCCCACCAAATTGTACATGTATCGAACATAAGAGTAACAACCAACCACAACCTGGTCGACCTGATCAGAGGAAGAAAAGGCATTATCTGTTGTATAGAACGTCTTTGGTTTCTCCGTTAAAAATTCATTATCCTTACAACCGAACACTGCCAGTAAGGGCAGCATCAGCCACAAATATTTAATATAGATAAGCTTATTCATAATTTCTTAATTCTTTAATGGTTAGAAACTAATATTTACACCAAGGTTGTAGGAAGATAACGCCGAAGGTGTATTCGCACGAACAGTCACGCCCACTTCAGGATCACCACCTTCCCATTTGGTAAAGGTTGCCAGATTCGTAGCGGAAATAAACACTTTCATGTGCCTTATCCCGGCATTCTTCACCCAAGGTTGATTGAATGTATAGGACAAACTGATGTCCTGAATACGAATAAAATCACGGCTCATCAAACCCAGGAAACGGCCGTCACCTGCAAACGTTGCTGACGGATATTTATTGGATGGATTCGCAGTGGTCCAGTAAGGAATATAAATGCTGTTTGATCCAAACAATCCGGTACCTCCGGCCATGTATGCCGTGGAATTACTTGCCTCATAATAGCCAGGACCACCACCGAAAACTCCGGCAATCATCATGTAAAACTCGAAATTCTTGTAACTCACCGTATTGCTTAAGTTAATTTTGAAATTGGGTGAGGCATAACCAAGAATTTCACGGTCAGCCGAAGTAATTTTCCCATCTCCATCCAGATCAACGTATTTAGGTGTACCAGCAGGAACACCATTAGCTGTCATGTATTGCGTATCTGAAGTCTGCACAATTCCGTCCTGTTTGTAACCATAAATTGCACCAAGGGGTTTTCCGATAAACCGGCTGTTGGCAATATCATCATCCTCTTTTCCATCCTTGTTCAAGTCATCACCATAGAGATGTACCAATTTGTTCCGGTTCACCCAGGTTGTAAGTCCCGAATTCCACGTCCAGTCTTTACTTTTGATGTTTACAGAGCTGAATGTCATTTCAAAACCCGTGTTGTTAACCTGTCCCATGGAAGATTGCATGGTTGCAAATCCGGTCATTACGGGAATAGTCCTGGTAAAGAGCTGATTGGTGGTTTGGGAAAAATAAATGTCGACATCCCACAACAGACGGTCATTAAACCAGGCAGACTCAAATCCGAAGTTAGTGGATTGTGTTTGCTCCCATCCAAGGCTTGGGTTACCCAACGCGGTTACATTCATGCCATAGTTAATGGTCGGAGTACCAAATTCATAACGGATACCTCCCGATGCACTGCTTGCAACGGGCGAGAGTGTTCCATAAGGACTGAGTCCCTGGTTACCGTTCATACCAAATGATGCCTTCAATTTCAAACTGTTAACCACCTTCTTTATTGGAGCATAGAAATTTTCTTTCGAAATCTTCCAGGCAAGACCACCCGCGGAAAAATTGCCCCATTTATTGTCTGTCCCAAACACTGAAGCGCCATCTCGACGGTATGAGGCTGTCAGGTAATATTTATCATTATAAGAATAGCTGGCACGGCCAAAATAACCGATGTTGGCACGGTCGACTATACCAATGTCAATTTTTTGTGTCGTGGCTTTGTGTAATCCATAAATTCCCAATAAGGTATTTCCATTGGCCGTAAAATCCGACCCAATCACGTTCTCATATTCAGAGTGGGAAAAGTCCCTCGTAGCCACGGCAGTGAGGTCTATAGCATGTTTACCAAATGAATTCTTATAAGATAAGATATTATCAATCAACCAACTGCTACTTGTTGCATTGTTGATATTGCCATTTGCTTTGGATAGTAAATTTTTATAAGCGGATATAGAATATCTTGTAGCATCCGTGACATTGCCCTCTGCAACATAAGAGCGTTCATTGGTAAATGCACCGGTCTGGTCTTTGCTGAGGTTACCAGCGTAATTGAATCGGTAGGTCAGTCCTTTGACCCAAGGAAATTTAATCAACGCAAAAGCATTCACACGGAAATTATTGCGGTTATCCAGGTTATCACGTGTGTCTCCAGTGACGTCCCACAACGGATTTGTTTGTGATTGTGTTTCAGGATATTTCTCCAACAGGTGATTTGCATCATCCCTGTAAGGAACGCTATATGGTCCTAAATTCTGGGCTGTCGTAAGGTTTGCCCGTACACCCGAAAAATGGGCGTTTGTATACGCAGCATCCAAACCGATCTGCAACCAGGAGGTAATGTCGGCATTGATCTTGGCCAGAATGGTTGCACGATTGAAATCGTCGCCAATCAAGACTCCCTTGCTGTCGGAATACGCGCCGGACAAGTAGTAACTCATCTTTTCGCTGGCTCCGGAAATGGATGTCTGATAATCCTTGATGTATCCTGTACGTGTACTGAAGGCTAACCAGTCAGTAACCTTACCGGCAGCCATATTTGCTTTTAGCTGATCTTTCATCCACGACATATCCGTGGTATTGTTGCGGTCAAGCACCGTTTGTATGTATTGTTCGGGAGTCTGCATCACGGGTTTGGTCTGCCAGGTCTGAAAGCCGCTGCTGGCGTTGAAGTTAATAATTGGTTTCCCCAATTTCCCCTTTTTTGTCGTAATGATAATGACCCCATTGGCCGAACGGGATCCGTAGGCAGAAGACGAAGTAGCATCCTTCAATACATCATAGGTTGCTATGTCGTTGGGATTGATTTGGTTAAGACTCCCCAGGAAAATTACTCCATCCAGAACAATCAAAGGCGAATTATTACCTGATATTGATTTTTGACCACGAATCTGGATAGAAGGTGTACCACCAGCTGTATTTACTGCTCCCATATCCAGACCGGCAACACTGCCTTTCATGGCCTCCAGGGCATTCAGACTGGGTTGATTGGCCATCGGGGAATTTTCCATTTTCACTTGTGCTACTGAACCTGTAAATTCTTTTTTGGTGCTGGTACCGTAACCGATGACAATGACTTCATCCACACCAATGCTGGATTCGCTCATAACAACAGATACGGTTGACTTTGTACCAACGGCAACTTCCTGGGTTGTCATTCCCACAAAGGAGAATACAACCGTAGCGCCATCCGGAACACTTGAAAGTGAGAAACTTCCGTTTGCATCAGTGATTACGCCAAGTGTTGTCCCTTTTACCACTACGGAAACCCCGGGTAAGGATCCCCCCGAAGCATCGGTAACTTTCCCGGTCAGGGTTTTCTGCTTCTGACCAGTCAGTGAAATAAAACTTGATTGATCGGCTGCATTGGTCAGTACGATTTGCCTGTCAACAACAGTATAAACCACATCAGATTCCCTGAAAAGATCATTGAGAATCTCCGCAATTTTTTGGTTTTCGTAATCAACGCTGACTTTTCTGTCCACATTGACCAGCTTACTGTTGTATAGAAAGACAAATTCGCTGCTTTCCTCAATTTTGTTTAGCACCTCCTTGACCGCAGCATCCTTCATGTGAAGGGATACTTTTGTGATCTGGGAGTACGCTTCGGAAGCCATCATTTGGGAGACGGCGAGGAAGAACAGAACCAGTGTTAGTTTCATAGTCATCCAGATTTTTTGGAGATGATCATTTTTTGGACATCTCCGCATTAAACGGAACATTTTTTTCATAGATTTGAAATGTTTTTAGTTAATACTAATGATGCCGGCCCACTTCGACCAAAAAGTGTTCCGGAAGTTATGCCGGGGCAGATGTGGCCAAACATCTTTCCCGGTATTTTTTTTCAATTTTTCTTCAATAGATATTGGATTGTTTAATTATTGAATACTAAATCGTTAAGATACAAAATTTAATCCTAAATCCAAATATTTTTTCAATAAATTTAAGTTCTTTTTTTCGACAGGAAAACCCGCTGTCTTGTAAATTCTCCATTTGGGAGGGCCTTGCGTTCAGTCATGCTGAAATCAATCGGGGCAGATATTTTTAAGAGATTCAACACCTGTTCCAGATTTTCGTTCCTGAAATTCGCTTTATAGATGTACCCTTTGATTTCAGGATCATTGATGACAATTTCAACATTGAACCACCTGCTTAAACGCTTTACGACCTCAGCCATCTTATCATCCCTGAAAATCAGATTCCCATCTCTCCAGGCAATGTATTTATCTACATGAACCTCATCTGTGACAATTTTTCCGGTTTTTTCACAATATACGCCGCGCTGCCCTGGTTGCAGGAAGCTGTTTTCGGTGCTTTTATCATCTTGTCTGACAGACAGACCCACTTTCCCTTCAACCAGGATAACTTCCTGCATGGTCTCGTCCTGGTAATTTGCCACATCAAATGAAGTTCCCAGCACTTCAACCCTAAGTTCTTTTGCATTCACCCTGAAAGGCTGATGCTTGTTTTTTGTAACTTCAAAATATGCTTCGCCTTTTAGTTTGACTTCCCTGAAATCACCGATAAAATAAGTTGGAAACTGCAATTCAGAGTTGGAATTCAACCACACTTTTGTGCCATCTGCGAGCAAAAACTGAGTTACCATTCCTTGTCTGGAGGTGATCGTCTGCGTGACCACATGCTCTTCCAGCATTTTTTTTAACGTGAAATTATGTTGGGTGAGATAACCCGAATAAGCCAAGAGCGGGAGTACAAAAATTGCTGCTGCCATCTTGAGCACATTCATCCAACGCGCAGATCCGGGAGTTTTCAATCTGCCATTTACTTTTTGCAAAGCTTCGAACGAATTGAAATTCTCCATTTCCCTCAAAAGGGTCATGGATTCCCAAGCCTTTACAGAATCAATATAATGTAACTCATTCTCAGGGGATGCATTCCTCCAATGATCCATGTTGATACGATCTTCATCGGATAATTCACCGGCAAAATAGCCAGGGAACAACTCATCAAATCTGTCGATGCTAAAATTCATATCGTTTCATAAGTGAATGGGGAAAATGGCTTTCCCCCGTGTTAATACTAAAGACGACCAAGGCAGGAGGAACACATAGTACGATTGCAATATATTTATTCACCTGTCTAAAAGTGCCTAAAGTGAACTAGAGTGCCTAAAGTACTTTCGCATTCATGAGGATTTGACAGGAGTCCTTAAACTTTAGGCATTTTAGGCACTCTAGTTCACTTTAGGCACTTCTTCATTGTAAAAGCAAAGCCACCAGGCAAACCGGCAGGTATTCAATAAGTTCCTTTCTCAGAATCTTAAGTCCATTGCTAATTTGCAACTCAACCGTACGTTTGGAAAGACCCAACTTAATTGCTATTTCCTGGTTGGAAAGACCACTGAATCGGCTCATTTCAAATATTTCCTTGCACCGGGGAGGCAGTTTTTCAAGGCAACTTTCGATCGCATGACGCAATTCAGATTCAGCCACAAAATGTTCAGCGGAATCGTCTTCATTCGTTGCGGTGAAAAAAATATATTTTCTGTATTTGTGCTCAACTTTTTGATGCTTGCAGAAATCAATGCACCGGTTTTTAATTCCGGTAAAAAGGTATGATTTAAGGGATGAGTGAATGGTATGACTCGGCGCTTCCAGCCAGAGCGAGACAAAGAAATCCTGCACCAAATCCTCAACGGTATTTCTATCATTGAGAAATTGCATCGAAAACGCGCAAAGGGATGAGTAATAATAATTAAAAATATAATCGAACACCACCTTATCCCTGCGTGCCAGACCACTTGTCAGCAATTCATCCTTCAAAGCCCGTTAGTTAATTTCATACAAAGTTACAAATATACAGGAGAAATAAATTTCTAAAAAAATTAATGAGTGAGTCAAATTCTTCTTTTTCTGTATTCAGACGGAGGCATGCCCATCACTTTGTGAAAAAGGCGCGAAAAGTAAAATTGATCTTCAAAACCCATTTCGCTTGCTACATCATAAACTGTCCATCCAGGATTCTCAAGCATGCGGCATGTTCTCTGGATTTTCAACTGATTAAAATAGTCAATAGGTGAATGTCCAGTCTTCGAAAGGAAAAGCCGACAGAAATGAGAACCGGAATAACCAATTTCCAAAGCAATATCACTCACTTTGAGTTTTTTGGTCAGATTTTCAAGCATATAGTTGATGCTCAGGTTAACTGAATCATTTTCCTTGGTTTCTGTAACCGACTTAAACGGTCCTGCATGTATGAATGATCCTAATAGATAGGGAAGGCAAAGGTTTACGTATTCGAGTGTTTCATTGCTGAAACCGCGTTCCAGGTCACTGAATATTTCAAAAAAGAGATTCAAGCGATCATCCTTTCTGGACGTTTTTCCCTTTTCAATGGAAATACTCTGGTTGCAAAACCTGAAAAAACAGGCTGATTTCCTTCCGGAAAAGTGGATCCAATAAATTGACCTGGGATTAAGCTTATCTGCATGGTAAGAGTGGTAACTTCCGGCGGGGATGATGAAGAAATGGCCTGAAGTGATAGATTGTATGTTTTGGTTTAAATGAATTTCACCCTGACCATCCGTACACTATATCAGGATAAACTGACTACTACCGGAAGGTCGGTTGCGAAAGTTGAATTGGGCGAACTGGGGTTATCCAAAATTGAATAGGTTGGTTGAAAAGGATGGATAAATGAATCCGGTGATAATATCAGCCAAATGATGGTACATTCCAATTCTGTCGTAACCGAACAATATCTGGCCAGCATTGATACCGGAAGTAGCATCAAATCCATTATATTTGTGGAACAAGGTCTATTGAATTATGCGGCGTATTCTAATCAAATCCTTTTTTACGCTATTCACGGTTTTGTCTGGATTTTGGGTGAAAGCTCAACCAGATAACATGTCTCTGAAATATCTTCGGACAGAAGATGGTTTGTCTCAGAACGAAGTGACTTCAATTCTTCAGGATAACGAAGGTTTCATGTGGTTTGGCACGCAAACCTAACGAATGGGGAATAGATCAGATTTATAGTTTGGTTAAAAAGATTCAGCCTAATTGTTCAGTTTCAGTAAATCACACGATCGTAAATGTAGAGGGAAAACGAGATTTTACTCAACCGGACTCAATGACTGTTAACAATAAATATTTTTTTCAATACTTTCCTGGCGATTTTCGCCTTTGGGACCCAAAAATTGCCCACAAACTGGATAAAAAACAGTACCTGCACAATGGTGAATCATACTATTTGCCTTACGAACATACGATTTGTATCAGCCGTGAGTGGACATGGTTTAAAAAAATTAATTCCAGTTTGGTGAGAGATTTAGATGAACTGGAAGAGCTGTTTTATTGGTGTACCGACAATGATAATATGCTGGTTGTCAATGTACCCCCGGATAATACAGGCAGAATCGGAGAAAGTGAAGCAAATGCAGTAATTGCTTTGGGACAGCGACTTCGGATTAAAAAAAACACACCTCTACCTAAAAACGGACGATTTATTTCCTTAAGGGCTAAAGTTTCGGCCAGTTCTGTTTATAATGATGAACCACTGAAATACGGACCCCAAATGGCAGTGGATGGAGGCATGGGCACTCGTTGGGCAGCATCTGACACATTACCCGAACTTAAAATTGATTTGAATGTCAAAGATCGTTTTAATAAAATCACGATTTTTGAATATCAGGATGTTAAAAAATCAACGATTGCGAATGATATTTTCTCAAATTATAGATATAACCGCATTCAATCCTACACCATTGATATATGGAAAAACCAAAAATGGCAAACGATTTTCACAGACAATCGTCCTCTGGGAGATTGTAAAGTCATCAGGTTCCCTGTATATTACAGTACATCCTGCATCAGGCTTAAAGTGCTAAAAGCCACAGCGCCCCCATCGATCTATGAATTCAATGTCATTGACAATTTAAAACTTGAAACAAATTGAATATGAAAAATTTCATACTTTATTCTTCCGCCTTCCTGTTGCCATTATCTGTCTCAGCACAGAAAGTGCCAACCTCAAAACCCAATATTCTTTTTATACTAGCCGACGATTTGGGTTACACCGACTTGAGCTGTATGGGCAGTAAGTTCTACGAAACACCAAACCTTGACAAGATTGCCCAAAAGGGAATGATTTTTACCAATGGGTATGCTGCCTGTTCGGTCTGCAGCCCTTCCCGTGCAAGCATTCTCACTGGCAAATTCCCTGCAAGGCATGGAATTACCAACTGGATTGGCGAAGAATCAGGAGAAGACTGGCGAAAATTGAACCGACACAGCATATTGCTCCCTGCGGACTATATTCACAATTTACCAAAAGATTACATCACACTCCCGGAAGCATTAAAAGAGCATGGTTATAAGACTTTCTTCGCAGGAAAATGGCATCTTGGTGGTCAGGGATCTTACCCCGAAGATCATGGCTTTGATATCAACATTGGAGGGTGGGAAAGTGGTGGCCCTGGGGGTGGATATTTTTCTCCATACAAAAATCCGAAACTAACCGATGGGCCCAAAGGCGAAGACCTGCAAATGAGGTTAGCCATGGAAACAGTAAAGTTTTTGAAGGAAAACAGGGGTAAACCCTTCCTTGCTTACCTGTCATTTTATGCCGTCCATGCCCCGATTCAAACCACTGAAGCACGGTGGAAAAAATACCGGGACAAGGCCGAAAAGATGGGAATATCTAAAAATGGATTTGCCATGGGAAAGAGGTTACCCATCCGCCAGCATCAGGACAACCCGGTTTATGCCGGACTAATTGAATCTATGGACAATGCAGTCGGTTTGGTTTTGGATGAACTAAAAAAATTAGGACTTGACATAAATACGATCGTCATTTTTACCGGAGATAATGGAGGAGTTGCGTCAGGCGACAATTATTCAACTTCAAATACTCCGCTTAGAGGAGGAAAAGGTACCCAGTGGGAAGGTGGAATCCGTGAACCTTTTTTCATTTCGGTTCCCTGGATGAAACTTGCTGGGAAGAAATGTGATGTTCCGGTATCGGGGGTCGATTTTTACCCCACAATTCTTGATTTGGCCGGCCTTCCGTTGAAACCTGATCAGCATCTGGATGGAATCAGTATATTGCCACTCCTTATGGGAGGACAAGTAGCTGAGAGAGCTTTGATTTGGCACTATCCACATTATGGAAACCAGGGAGGTGACCCCAATTCAACAATCCGCAAAGGTGACTGGAAACTTATTCATTACCTTGAAGATGGTAAAAATGAGTTGTACAATTTAAAAAACGACCTAAGTGAAAATACGGATATGGCAACAGCAAATCCGGATAAGACAGCTGAATTATGGACTGAACTTGATCAGTATTTGAAAAGTGTAGGTGCAAAATATCCTGTCAAAGATTCTCTGTACAATGCTAATCTTGAAAAAGAATTTCAGGACAAAATTGTGAATCAATTGTGGCCCAGGCTCGAAAATGAGCGGAAGCAAATGCTTGAGAAAGATTTTAAGCCTAACGCTGACTGGTGGAAAAGCAAAACAACTGATTAGTAAATAAATAATTTGGTGTTTTATGTTGTTTTACGTGTTCGGGTTCCATATTCAAATAGGTGCTTGTTTAAGTGAGGTTTTCACTAATTTGCAACATCCAATTCAAGCTTGATAATTGTATCAATGAGTTTCTCAGGCTGTTCAATAACTTAAATTTTTTATCCATCCGAGGTTTGGCTAAAATGGACTTTCCCACCGGAAAGACAGCTGGTTTTCACAATTTTTTGATTGATAGCAGGTAAATATTCGGGCATTCTTGACCAATCGAGTACATGTATGTAGTTGGATTACAACAGTAACTATAATCAAGTCAAATAAACAAACAAATAAACAGCATGTTCATCAACAATGAATTATCCATGTTCTGACGAAGATATTTCAGTGCTTTCACCATGTGGTTTTCGACCGTGTTTTTCGAAATTCCCAACTGATCGGCAATCTCAGCATAAGTCAAACCTTTTTCCCTGTGCAACTGAAAAACCTGCTTTTGTCTCTCTGGCAGATTCATGATAAGTTTTTCTGCCTGATGGCTGAGTTCATCAAATTCCATCTCACTAATTACCGAGGAGTTTTCCTGCACAACTGAAGAGTTTTTCAGATGATCAAGGTATTTGCCGTTGTTGATCCTCTTGCGTATCAGATCAATCGAATTATTGTAAGCAATGGTGAAAATATACGAATTCAGTAATTTGTAATCATCCAGTTTATTCCTTGATTCCCAAATTTTAATAAACACCTCCTGCACAATATCCTCGGATTCAGCGTCATTCTTTAAAATGCCAAAAACAAATGAAAAGAGTTTATAACTGTACAGTTCATAAATTCTGTCAAATGCCAGCATATCCCCTTCTTTTATGCGGGTGAGCAGGTCTGAAGTAAAATGGTCTTTGTTCAGTTTCAATAAGCCGGGAATGATTTGACGACGAAATTACAAACTTCCTGAATGATATTTCGTTGGATGCATTGATTGAATTTTT
>CAIUUO010000220.1 GCA_903902325.1 uncultured Bacteroidia bacterium | reverse complement strand
AACTCCGACCCTTCTGTGGCGCGGATCTTACGACCCGTTCGATTTGGCTTCCAATTCAATTAAGAACTTTCGGCCGCTTCCACCATTTTGGGGTGACCCTTTATGGCTGACCTGATGAATCAAATGTAATGCATAAGATGCTTTCCCTCCAACTTTTTGCGGCATTTAATACGAACCTGATATCAACTTCACATATCAACAATTGTTAATAAGTCAATATTCCTTTCAAGATCGATTAAAGCAATAAATTACATTAACAATCAACTTGATAAAAGCCTGATTAAATCCATGGATCATGATTTACAGGTATACATTGATGGAGGTGGAGAAACGCCCAAGTTCAAGGCGATGCAACCTTTTGATGAAGTCTGGTGCGTTGGATACAATGTTCTTCCTAACAAGACTGAGGTAATGAATATTGTCGGAAATGATCAGGGAAGTGCGCTCTGGTCATACGATTGTTCCTATTCCTATTCCAGACCGATGGGAGCCAATACCAAAAATATAAATATTGTGGGTCAATATCGCATCTTTGCTCATGCGACTTCCAGATGGAATGCATTAAATCAATCGCAAATTAAAAATTACAAATTGTCTTTAAACTAATGGCTAACAGCCAATTACTAATAACTTTGAACCTTGAACTATTTGATGTTTGTAAAAAATATTGAACTCGGAAGCTCAAAAATAGTTTTACCAAAAGAATAGTTTAATTTTGTGGTAAAATATTCTACAATGGAGGCAATCGATTGGAAAAACCTGAGTTTCGGATACAGTAAAACTGATTACAATGTCCGTAGCTGGTACCGCAACGGTAAATGGGGAGAACTGGAGATCAGTGATTCTGAGGTGATCAATATGCATATGGCAGCCACTTCCCTGCATTATGGCCAGGAATCGTTTGAAGGGCTTAAGGCATTCATGGGAAAAGACGGCAAAATCCGTGTTTTCAGAATGATTGAAAATGCAAGGAGGATGCAACGTTCTGCTGCAGGGGTTATGATGGCTGAAGTTCCTGATTCACTCTTTATGGAGGCAGTAATCAAGGCAGTTCAACTGAACAAGAAATTCGTGCCGCCATTCGAGTCCGGAGCTTCCTTGTACATTCGACCATTATTGATTGGAACCGGAGCACAAATTGGTGTTAAACCCGCAGATGAGTACCTATTCATGATATTCGTTATGCCGGTGGGGCCCTACTTCAAGGAAGGCTTCAAACCAACCGACCTTGTTATCTACCGCCAATATGACCGGGCTGCACCTCTTGGTACAGGTACCATCAAAGTCGGGGGAAATTATGCTGCCAGTCTGGTTGCAGGTCAGCATGCACACGACAATGGTTTCTCAGCAGTTTTGTATCTCGATGCCAGGGAGAAAAAATACCTGGATGAATGTGGACCTGCCAATTTCTTTGGGATCAAAAAAAACAAATATATTACACCAAAATCTTCATCCATTCTGCCTTCCATCACCAACATGAGCTTACGGCAAATCGCGGAAGACATGGGAATGGAGGTTGAAGTACGTCCGATACCGGTCGAAGAACTCTCCGAATTCGATGAAATAGGTGCCTGTGGTACAGCTGCTGTAATCTCTCCGATCAAGAGGGTATATGATGCTGATCTTGACAAGGAATACCTTTATGGATCTGAACCGGGGAAAATCAGTGTTCAATTGTACGAAAAACTTAGAGGTATACAATATGGAACTGAACCGGATCCTTATGGATGGACAGATATTATTGAATAATTCGACAATTTGTTGATTCGACAACTCAAAGAGAAAAGCGCCCGTCAGATTATTTAAATCTGACGGGCGCTTTTCTCTTTGCGACAATCCTCAAACGATATTTAGTCAGGCAAAATACTTATTGGGAGCATTT
>CAIUUO010000219.1 GCA_903902325.1 uncultured Bacteroidia bacterium | reverse complement strand
TTTTAGAAATTCATTTTTTTGAAAAGAGTAGCATCTTCCAACCCGCTTGTAGGTCTCCTTTACCCCACTGGAGTGATCAATAGAATAGCTGTTGTACCTGACCGACTTTTCAGAAGGTTCTTTCCTCCACTTTTTGAATACCTCTATTATCTGGGTGGAGCAAGCCCTGAAGTTGTTATCATTTAACCTCTGGACCATATCCTTTGGTGTCAATTGCAGTTCATTCAGGTCAAACATGGTCAGTTCCTCAATGATGATCTCTGTGATCTCGCGTTCCAGGCGGGAGGTACTTTTATTGATTACTTTTTGCAGGGCATCGGTGTAGAGCTGCTCACGGGGAAACCACATCCTGGTGATCCTTTCGCTAACTATCTTCCGTCGACCCAGAAAGTATAAAAAAGCGGGAATCTCCTTTGACAAAAAATCTTTATCATAGTCGGGTATTTCACTGTTAATGGGTGGGATTTTTCTGATCCAGAACCTGATCTCATCGGGTTCGATTTTGATGAAGTCCTCTTCGTTATTAGAACAGAGAATAAACTTCCCGAAGAACTCACATTCTATTTTATCTTTCCCTTTGGCTTCGCTCTTGATTACCCTTGAAGTGGAGAGGTTTTTTAGTTTTTCAATATCCTCTTTCCTGTTCAGGGAGATCTCTTCACCGCCAACAATCAGTTTTGAAGCCCAGCCTGAGTTAAAGTTGTTTCGGAAGTCCTCGTCTGTATTGAGTGTCATATTAGCCCCATAGATGAGCTTTAGCCAGTTCAGAAAAGTTGTTTTCCCGGTTTTCCGCTCAATGCTGACCAGGCAAAGAATGGGAAGCATCTGAGTGGGAAGCCGGTAGATGATACTCATGTAATCCAGCCCGATTTCCAGCTGATCACCAAAGATGTGTTTCAGGAATGAGAGCGTTTTATCTATTCCGCCTTCACTGGGTTTATACAAGATGGGCTCATAAAGGTTGTAGCTCCCATTTGCGCCTTTTCCCATGTTGCACCCATGTACCCTCTGGTAATCCATGTTGCTGGGAATAATACAGTAACTGTCATACTTGGGTATCTTGGTAAAGATGTCATTGGCATGATCCTCTTTAATGGTAGCCCTGGACCAGGATAGGATAATCCTGTTAATATCCTTCGATGCCAGGGGCTGATCAATCAGCTTGTAATAATTGGTTCCTATGCGGAGGTAGGGTGTGTTTTCCATCGGTAAGCCCTATCTTTTCTTTTTGCCCTTTTCCATGGCCCTGAGGATCTCAACGGAATCGAACATCACTTTGCGGCCAACCTGCCGGTAGGGAATGCGTCCCTGGTTCTTCATCTTCTGGGCTGTGACCGTAGAGCAACCGATAAACTCGGAAAGCTCCCTGATCGAGTGCATAGTCTTTCTCTCAGCAGGTGGCGGTTCGTTTCTGGCGGGCAATGCTGCCATGGCCTCTGCCACTGCATTTTTAACAACAGCTGTCAATTTGGCTTCATCAAATTCAAAATGGATCATAACAATATGTATTAATGGATTTTACTTTGGGTTGGGTGAGAATACTGATTATAAATCAGGGATGTAATTGCGGATGGCATAACGGATCAGATTGCTTTGGGTGATTTTGCCTTTTCTGCAGAAGGATTTGACTTTTGAGATCTCTTTGCTGGAGAGTCTGACTCCAATGATCTGCTCCTTAATTGCTTTGATTGGGATTTTTACTTTTGTTTTCATAAATGTTGGATTATTGATAAATGAATTTTTGATGGCTCAAAGGTTCATTATTGGCTAGAGCTGGGAAAGGACAGCGTTTTTGAATTGTAGCGCTTTATAAATACAATGATGTCCAACTATATATGAGCAAATTGAAAAACGGGAATTTTCTCTTTTAGAACAGGCAATTTGCCAAGACAAGTAATCACTAAGTTTGGGGTATTCAAAACCTTAAAATGGTAGACCAAATACAACGCCTTAAGGACAAAGAATTCAAGGCAAAATTTTTTGATGAGCACTCATGCTTGTCCTACTTGTCAGATTTCAAATGGGGAAATGGTTTTAGTTGTCCCAGGTGTGGCAACACGAAATACTGTGCGGGAGGGAGGGAGTTCAGTCGGCAATGCACTACTTGCCATCTTACATCTTCTGCGGCAAGCGGCACGTTATTTCACAATGTGAAGTTTCCATTGTTGAAGGCTTTTTACATCATTTTCTATATGACCCGTCTCGGAGGAGGGATAAAAACCAGTAATGCTTTGAGCCAAAAACTGGGATTAAGGCAGATGACTTGCAGTTTGTTTATGAAAAAGGTGAGAACTATTATAGTAAGAAATTTGGAGTCCGGAAATTCAGAAATCAAAAGATAATGATACAGAACAAAAGAATAGCTATTCAAAACTCATTTAAATACCATTCAAGTGAAACGGACAAGTTGTCCGTAATTATGGACAACTTGTCCACAAAATGATGGATACATACACTACATTTCGCTATTCAATCAGTTTTATCGTATTGTGCTGGTCTTCTTCTTAAATATTGTAATAGCGGCTGAAGGCATTTTTAACTGCCATTGCATTGAAACGGACGATTTGTCCGTAATTGCGGACAACTCGTCCACAAAATGATGGATACTTACACACATTTCGCTATTCAATTAGCTTTATCGCTTTGTGCTGGTCTTTCACTTTAATATTGTAAATGTGGCTGAAGACATTTTTAACTGCCATTCAGGTGAAGACTGTTAAGTTGTCCGAAATTGGGGACAACTTCACCACAAAATGATGGATACTTATACTACATTTCGCTATTCAATTAATTTTATTGCATTGTGCTGGTCTTCCTGGTTGATGTTGTAATAGCGGCTGAAAGCTTTTGAGTTTTCCACATGGCCACTCATGGAAGCAATAATTTCATTTTTGACCCCCTTGCGGTGAAGGTTTCCTATAAACACCCTTCGGGCCATGTGTGAGCTGGCGATATCCGCGATGGATTTTTGAACAGTTTGCCTGGTATTTGGATCGGCGATAGTGACCATTCTGGTTAATCCAACAGATTTGAATAGTAATTTTAAGTTAATATTGTATTGATGTGAGGAAAGAAATGGCAATAATTCGCCAGCGGGCAAATCGTACTTTGCCAGTATTGCTTTTGCTTTCTCTGAAAGAGGTACCCTGGCTATCCTTGGTTTGTCATCCCTGGTTTTTGATGCTATATATTCAATGCAGTGGCCCATCATATTGGACTTTTTCAGTTTTAACAAATCACCAACCCGGCAACCGATGAAACATTGAAATACAAAAATATCCCGGACTTGAGAAAGAATCTCGTTTTGTATGTCTGCTGAATAAAGTTTGTCGCGCTCCTCTACTGTAATAAATACGGGATCGCCGAAAGATTCTGTATCAATTGAGAATGATTTGAATGGGTAATTCACGGTCCATCCGTGCTTGTTGGAGTGACCATAAAATGCCCTGAGTCCTTTAATATCCGAAATGGCCGTGTTTCTGGAATTCAACTTAACATTTAATAGGTGGTTATGAAAATCAGTTAGGTATTGAACATCCAGACTTTCATAGGAGGTGTTTGGGTTGAATGCTTTGACTTTTTTAAGGATTGTTTTTAAATGTCTCTTTCTCTCTGCGCTCAGGGGGGCGTCCTTTATGTACTGGTCAAAGCGGCTGAAAAAATCAATCTTCTCAGTCTCCCTGACTGCTCCTTTTCCAAGCTTTGATTTTAAGTTCTCACGTAGTTCAGCGGGAGATGGTAAAACATCCCTTATTTCATAAACCTTAAATAAATCATTGACAGCTTTGGTGATCTTAGTTAATTCGGCATTAAACTCCAGGGTAGTTTGATCATTCAGGGTAATCTGGTTTCGCTTTAGCCTGCTTTCCTGCGTATCCCACTGTTTGACATCACACCGCAGACCTGTATAGTAAAACATCCTTTGTCGGGAATATGTGACGGACAGCATCACCGGAACATTGAAATCAATATCTTTGCGTTTCTCTGGATAGAACTTTACGGAGTAATTCATCGTGTATGTAATTGGTATTTACATACAAATATACATACATAAAATGGTTATATCAAGCGAAACTCAGTTACATGTGATAAATCGTAAAATTTGTTAAGTACTTGTATATAATATGTTATAGGACAAAATTTATATGTACTGAATCATGCTTGATTGGATATTGGGTTCCGCTCAGGGACCGGTGGTTCATGTTTCTATTGTGCCCCTTCGACTCCGCTCAGGGGAATCCACATTCCCTCATTTCCTAATTGTCGAATCGTCGAATTAATTTATTGCCGAATTAATTTTCTGCATCCAATTGTTCTGTTGTTTCGTCCGGGGCACCGATATCCTGCCATTCCATATCATCCGCATCATCCTCCTCAACTTCTTCGATTATAGGAGCCTTGGGTATCGAATGACGGAAGAACCAGGCCAGACCGAATCCGGAAATGGCTCCCCACAAATGGGACTCCCACGAAACTTCAGGTTTGATGGGAAAAATCCCCCAAAATAGTCCGCCATAAATAAGGGCAACGATCAGGGAAATGGTCAGCAGGCTTACATTACGGCTAATAACCCCGCTTAAGAACAGAAACGCAGCCAAACCATAAATTATTCCGGACGCTCCGATATGAACAGCATCACGACCTCCCAACCAGACAAAAAAACCGGAAAAGAGATAAATCAGGATAAAGATACTGTAGGAGGATTTCCTGTAGAAAAAGAAAAGCGAAAAAGTAAGCACAAATAACGGTACGGTGTTTGCAGCCAAGTGTCCAAAATTACTGTGAATCAATGGAGAGAAGAGTATTCCGCGCAAACCTGAGGCGTCTCTTGGAAGTATGCCCCATCCTGAAAAATCAAGATCATATTCAAACTCCACCAGTTTGATCATCCACAAACCTACGATCAAAAAGACCGAAATAAAGAGAGAATGCCATCCTATACGTTTTTCTGTCTGGTATTGCTCTTCAGAATAATAACCTGGATGATATCGCGACAGGAGTGGCATCTGTGATTTTTAATCTATCTCAATATTATCCAGATCGATGAAGAATGTTGTTCCCTTCAGCGGATCCGTGGAAAAATTGACTTTACCGCCAAGATACTGCTCTCCAAGAATTTTCATACTGTAGGTACCAAGTCCGCGCTGCATTCCTTTGGTTGAGAAAGATCGCATAAACACCTGCATCTCCACTTCAGGGGCCATAAATGCCTTATTGTGAACAGAAAACCGAAGTTTGTTCCCGATTTTTTTGGCCCTCACCGTCACCGGATCACCTATCTCACTGGCTTCCAGTGCATTTTTAATCATGTTGTTCAAAATTTTCCGCAGAATAACCTGATCACTTATAAAAAACAAACAATCAGATGTTTTGTCATGTACGATCATTTTCCCTTTGGCCACATCGTGGTATTTGAGATCCTTATCCACAATTTCCAGAAATTCAAGAGTGTTGATTCTCTGATTGTTCACAATGAGTGAGGCATTCTCAGCCTGTATCAACAAACGTTGTGTGGTTATTTCATCAATAATTTGCTGGCTCAGGGAAGAGGCAACGACCATTAACTCATTCTTTTCATTTTCATCGACGATTTCCAGAATTTCGAATATATTGCTCAAAGCCCCAGCAGTATTTAGTATATCGTGAAAAAATATACGTTCTATCATTGCCTTTCTCTTCCTGTCGGTGATATCAATCAATGAAAAGATCGTATAATTGTTACTTTCAAAAATAAAAGGAGTGGCAGTAACCTCAAGTTCAAGAGAGAACTCCTTACCCTTTACCAATCTGCGGATCCGGCATTCTTTCATTGTCTTCTGATTCATCTGCTTACTCTCTATCATGGAATTCACCGCACCACAATATCGGCAATGTTCAGATGTTCCGCATCCTCCCATTTCATCTTTGGCATGGACACACTCAAACGCTTCACCGAATCTTTTTCCAAGTACCTCATCCACTTTATCAATTCCGAGACTTTTCATCATGATATCATTGACAAATACAATCTGCCTGTACTCATTGAGAATACAAAAAATATAGGAAAGTGAACAAAAAATCTCAAATATGTACGGCGAACGGTCCAATGAGTCTTTACTCATCAGAATTTCATCCATTGGCAACCTTTTGGCTGACGCGTACTTGCTTTCCATTTTTGAAGATAGTTATTGTATCCGTTAAAAATTAACCAATTGCCAAAGGCTTATCAACCTTCTCTTTCAGGAGTGCCAAAGCAAAAACATCTCCCACATTCCTGACGAAATGAAAACTCAACCCTTTCAGGTAGATTTCATTGATTTCTTCCAGATTTTTCCTGTTTTGTTCAGACAGGATAATTTCCTTGATGCCTGCTCTTTTGGCAGCAAGGATTTTTTCCTTTATACCCCCAACCGGAAGAACCTTCCCCCGAAGGGTAATCTCTCCGGTCATGGCAAGATTTTTCTTCACTTTTCGCTGGGTAAATGCAGATGCCAGCGCCGTGGCCATGGTAATGCCGGCTGATGGTCCGTCTTTGGGTATGGCTCCTTCAGGAACATGGATGTGTACATCCCATTTTTCAAAGACGTCAGTTTTCAAGCCAATTTCTGAGGCATGAGATTTCAGGTATTCCAAAGCGATGGTAGCCGACTCTTTCATTACATCCCCGAGATTACCCGTGATGTTGAACTTTCCCTTGCCCGCACTCAGACTGGTTTCCACATAAAGGATCTCTCCCCCGGCGGAGGTCCATGCCAGTCCCGTGACTACTCCGGCATATTCATTCCCTTCATAATTATCTTTGGTGTACTTAGGAACTCCAAGATATTCGTGCAAATCTTCTTCCGTGATTTTCTTGTTGTACGTTTTGCCTGAAACAACTTTCCGGGCCACTCTTCTGACCACTTTGGCAAGCATTTTATCCAGTTCGCGTACGCCCGATTCGTGGGTGTAGTTTTCTATAATTCGTACAAGGATCTCCTTGGGAAAGACAATGCTGTTCTTGTCCAGACCGTGATTTTCGAGTTGACGCTTTACAAGATGCCTTTTGGCAATCTCACGCTTTTCTTCCATCAGGTATCCACTGATATCAATCAGTTCCATACGGTCCCTCAGGGCAGGATGAATGGTAGAAATGGTATTGGCAGTGGCGATAAACAGCACCCGGGAGAGATCGAAATCCACATCGAGGTAGTTATCGTGAAATTCAATATTTTGTTCGGGATCCAAAACCTCCAGCAACGCGGAAGCCGGATCTCCGTGAAAATCCTTGGAAACCTTGTCAATTTCATCCAAAATGAAAACCGGATTGGCAGATCCGGCCTTGATCAGATTTTGAATGATACGGCCAGGCATGGCACCGATGTATGTTTTACGGTGGCCCCTAATTTCCGATTCGTCGTGCAAACCTCCAAGGCTCATCCTGATATATTTTCGACCAAGAGCGCTGGCCACCGACTTTCCAAGTGATGTTTTTCCGACACCGGGTGGGCCATATAGGCAAATGATCGGAGATTTCATGTCTCCTTTCAGTTTCAGTACCGCCAGGTGTTCTATGATTCTTTCCTTGACAATGTCCAAACCAAAATGATCTTCATTGAGTACCTTTTCGGCATGGGCAAGGTCAAAATTATCCTCCGTGTATTCGCGCCACGGGAGATCCAGCAGAGTGTCGAGATATCCGATCTGTACCGAATATTCACCCGCAGCAGGGTTCATACGCGACAATTTGCCCAGTTCCTTGTCAAAAAGTTTTTGTATTTCGATATTCCACTTCTTGTTCAGCGCTCTTTTTTTCAGTTCTTCCACCTCCTGTTGCACCGGGTTTCCGCCCAATTCATCCTGGATGGTTTTAATTTGTTGATGAAGCAGGTACTCACGTTGCTGCTGATCCATATCGACCTTTACCTTCTGCTGGATATCCCTCTTTAACTCAAGCATCTGAACTTCACGCATCAAATGGGAAAGCAGTTTGGTGGCACGATCCTTTATGTCGTTACGTTCCAGCAAATCCTGTTTTTCAGAAGTAGTGAGTTCTGTATTGTTGCAGATAAAGTTGACCAGGAAGGTGACATTCTCGATATTCCTGACAGCAAACTGTGCTTCCTGTGGTATATTAACAGACGATTTGACAATCTTGAGCGAAAAATCCTTCAGCGATTCGATGATGGCAAAGAACTCGTGCGATTTGGTATCTGCCGCCACTTCAGGCATCTGATGGACTGTAGCCTTCAGGTAAGAAGGATGTTCAACCATATTTTCAATCAGTATGCGCTTTTTGCCCTGAAGTATCACGGTAGTGGATCCGTCAGGCATTTCAAGTATTTTTAGAATCTCTGCCATGGTTCCTACTGGATACAGGTCGCCTAGATTCGGATCTTCAATCTGTCCATTCCGTTGGGCTACGGCTCCCACCATCTTCGATTCGCCGTATGCTTCGCGAACCAGACTCAGCGATTTGGATCTTCCAACACTGATAGGCATGACAACGCCCGGGAAAAGAACCGCATTGCGCAAAGGCAAAATTGGCAGGACATCTGGCACATTGGCAGAGAAAAGCTCATCATCATCACCATCCGAAATAATCGGATAAAAATCCTGATCGCTTTCATCCATACTTGAAAATATAAAAGTACTCCTGTTCCTATTTTTTGAATTATTCATTGTAAACTTATTATGACAAATTGTCGGGATCACTATTTCCGCCGACACGGGGTTTAATCAGACAATAGTCATGCCAAAACCACTAAAGAAGGATAAAGGACCCTTCGACAAGCTCAGGGCAAGTAAAGGATAAAGGATAAAGAGGCATTTAAACTTGCTTGAAGTTTGACCCTTTTTTGAGTTATAGGTTACAGGTTACAATCAGCGCGGAAATATTGATCAGAGCGTTCTTCCCTTTTGCCTTTTGCCTTTAGCCTTTAACCTATTGCCTTCTTTAGCCTTATCTAGTATAACAAATAACTCGGTGCGATGTTTAAAAAAAGAAGCCCCGTATTTGCGATACGGGGCTTCTCCTGACAATGGCAAAATACAATTAGACCTTGCGCTTGTCCATGTGCTTCTGATAACGGGTCATGAACTTGTCGACGCGACCGGCGGTATCGACCAATTTCATCTTACCGGTATAGAAAGGGTGTGATGTATTAGAAATTTCCACTTTCAACAATGGATACTCAACACCTTCAATCATGATCGTTTCTTTTGATGCAGCGGTTGATCTGGTGATGAAAGTATGCTCATTTGACATATCTTTAAAACAAACCTGCCTGTAGCTTTCCGGATGTATTCCCTTTTTCATGTCCTTGTTTTATATCTTTTAATCCTTTTCTTTCTCTAATTACGGGATGCAAAGATAAGGATAATTCACAAATTCACAACTCTTTTATAAAAAGTTTTTCTCTTTATTATTTCGCTCCTCCCTCAGTAACCTGACATCTTTCATCAGCATCGGCGCACGTTCGAAAGGGACATTCCTGTCAAAAAGATAACGCATGGTGTAATGGGTCTTGGTGTGCACGCCTCCTACCGACCTATACATGGCAACCATTTTCGGGTTGAAATCGCCTACCCACGAAAGTTCCACTTCCTTATACCACGGCTTCCTTTTCATTATTTTATCCAGGTGCCAGAAAACTGCCGACTCCAGTCCGCTTCCCTGAAACCTGGGTACTACGCCCATGATCAGAATCCGGGTACGGGTGATTGTTTTCAACTTTTTGTACCAAAAGAACTTCAACAAGCTCCATGCATTCAGCTTTCCGTTCATTTTGGCCAGCAGTTGGTTCCAGTCGGGAATCATCCCGAAAAACAACACAGGTTCGTCATCGTGGTAGGCAAACCAGATAAATTCCTCGTCGGCAATCAACTTTGCCACCTTCATCATGCCACGGACATCATCCAGATCCACTTCCTGATGGTTGTCGTGACCGGCCCATGCCTCTTCATAAATATGAGTAAACTCCTTCAGGTGCTGCTCCATATTTTTGAAACGGACGTGCCCGAACCTGAAATGAGGCTTGTTGGCCACCCATTCCGCAATTTTCCAAAATCGTTCAGGAAAAGGGTTTTTCCTTTGAATGTGGTAAGTATATTGTTCGAAATATACTTTGAAACCATAAGATTCGAAGAGATCCAGGTAATAAGGCTTGTTGTAGGGCATCCCAAATCCCTGGGGCATAAATCCTTTCACGAGTAATCCCCAGTTGATCATGTTTTCCCCAAAATTGACGGGTCCGTCCATGGCCTCCATTCCCCGGGCCGAAAGCCAGGCTTTTGCGGTGTCAAAAAGAATAAATGCAGCATCAGGATCCTCTATGCATTCGAAAAAACCGACTCCTCCTGTTGGCTGTTTGAAGGTATTGCATTTGCTTCCGTTGATGAAAGCGCCTATCCTGCCAATAGTCTGTCCGCTGTCGTCATTCAATATCCATCTTGTGCCATCTCCGTTTTTGAAGAATGCGTTTTTCGCCGGATCGAAAGCGCTGTCAGCCATCACTTCAAGAGGTGGAATCCAGTTCGGATCATCCATGTAAATCTTGTGCGCGACCCTGTGAAATGCCGCTACAGCAGACTTGTCTTTTACTTCAATTATGTGCATCCCTGCGATTTAAATAATAGACGATTGAAAATAATGTACCTGACTGAAATTTCATTGGCAAACATTAGAAACATTTTGAATTACATTATTTCTTTATTCAGTTTAAGTCTATTTCGAAATTCTTTGTGAAACCTTTGTGTTTTGGTGTCTTTGTGGCCTCGTTTTCCTGCCGCTAAGGCACAAAGTCACCAAGGTTTCACAAAGGGAATACCTAGTAGTTCCGAACAATCCAATTATAAACAGTTTCTTATTCCTATGAAATTTCAAGACCTCCTGTTAACAAGATCTTTCACCGCATCACACTCCAGCTGACTAATTAGTTCCTCAGCATTTTCATGCGCAACGGCTGAATCAAGTGTCCTGAGCAGATGTGCCTGCAGCAAGGCAATCTTATACAACGAGGGATTTCGCATCGCAATCTGAATGAAGACCCTTCTGAAAACGATGGAAAGTTGAGCATCTTTCGCGAGTGGCGGAAAAAGTTCAAGAAATTCCTCGAAAGGTTCGTTGTTTGCTGAACGGTCTGTCAGTGCAAGCCTTCCCATCATCAACAGTCCAGTAATCTTGCAGAGTGTTTTTTTGCCAAGGCAAAACTCGATCGCCTTTTCATAGGCAAAGGGAGTTTTCGAAAAAAGGTTCATGGCAGTCTGTTCGGCTATCTCGGTGTGCTGAATCTGCCTCACCCAGAAATCCATCTGATTTTCGGTTACCTCTTCAGGTTTTTCGAGCAAGGTTGCCAGGATCATGGTTTCTCGCCATTGCTTGTTCCAAAGCTTAAGGGCAAGTAAATGGTTCTTTGTATATTCTGCCGCCAGATTCTGCAAAGAAATAACAGAGGCACCCAGGTTCAACTTGTATACGACTCCCCTTTGGGTCATCGAATCCAAAACCTCCCTGTTTTGCAAAGGCCTTACTTTTCTGAGTATCTCCTGGTATATTCTTTCCGAAACAGGATCATCGAGCAAATATTCCATACGTGATATTTATGTGCGTAGTTTGCAAAAATAACAACAATCTTTTGTCTAATTCGAAAAACCGACCTATATTTGCCCCACAAATATGGTGGATGTAGCTCAGTCGGTTAGAGTAGTGGTTTGTGGTACCATTGGTCGTGGGTTCGAATCCCATCTTCCACCCAAAGAAAAGCCCTTTATGCAAAATTACCGCATGAGGGCTTTTCTTCTTTAACGGTTTTTACGCTATCTTACCAGAAAAGACAAACGATTAAATTTAAACACTGAATCTCATGATGAAAACTTCAATTCTCCGTTTCATTTTGGTGCTGAATACACTGTTTCTGGCTTTCAACCTGATTGGAGCCCATTCTTCCATGGCATCGGATCTGACGAAGGCTGCGCTGATTCCAAAACCAGTATCCATCGTGGCAAGTGCAGGTCATTTTGAGTTAAAAGCCAATGCGGTGATCCGGATTGAAGAAAAATCCACGGAAATGCAGAAAGTCGCCGGGTATCTGTCCGGCATTCTTAATCCGGCGACCGGATTCAACGTCCAGGTTCAGGCTGGTGGCGATGTCCCTTCATCCAATTGTATCCTGTTAGTCTCTGGTGCAAAAAATGACCAACTTGGACAAGAAGGATACGAACTGACTATTACCAAAGAACAGATAAAACTGGAAGCTAACAATCCGGAAGGAATCTTTAGGGGTATCCAGACAATTCGTCAACTTTTGCCTGCCCGGATTGAAAGCAGGGAATTACAGCAAGTATCCTGGAAAATACCTGCCGGAACTATCGTCGACTATCCTGCCTATTCCTACCGGGGATCGATGCTGGATGTGGCCAGACATTTTTTTGGACCCAATGACGTTAAACGCTTTATCGACCTGATGGCGGCATACAAAATGAATATCCTGCACATGCACCTGGCCGACGACCAGGGTTGGAGGATCGAAATCAAATCGTGGCCCGCACTTACCGAAATTGGGAGTACAACACAGGTAGGAGGCGGAAAGGGAGGTTTTTATACCCAGGAAGTTTACAAGGATCTGGTGCAATATGCAGCCGACCGGTACATCACCATTGTCCCTGAAATCGATATGCCCGGCCATACCAACGCTGCCCTTGCCTCTGTTCCCGAGTTGAATCCGGATAACCAGCCAACCAAACTATATTCCGGAACCAACGTCGGTTTCAGCACCCTGCAAACAAACAAGGAGTTTACCTACAAGTTTCTGAACGATGTCATCCGCGAATTGGCTGCCATGACACCCGGTCCCTGGATTCATGTTGGCGGAGATGAATCGCATGTCACAAAAAAGGAGGACTACATACCATTTGTAGAAAAAGTGCAGGAAATTGTGCTTGCCAACGGAAAGCTGATGATCGGCTGGGACGAGACCACACTTTCCGCCTTGAAACCCTCCACAGTAGCCCAATATTGGTCGAAAGCGGAGAATGCCACACGGGGAGTTTCAAAAGGGGTAAAAATCATCATGTCGCCCGCTGCAAAAGCATATCTTGACATGAAATACAATCCCAAAACAAAGCTTGGTTTGCACTGGGCCGGCTACATCGAAGTCGATACTGGCTACAAATGGGATCCTGCCCAGCTTGTACCGGGTATAACGAAGGAAAACGTCCTGGGTGTGGAGTGTCCGCTCTGGTCAGAAACAGTGACCAATATCAGCGAAATTGAATTCCTTGTTTTCCCGCGACTTCCGGGCTATGCAGAAATAGGCTGGACTCCGGTAACAGAACGAACCTGGGAAACCTATAAAATAAGGCTTGGGAACCAGGCCGAAAGGTTCAAAATCATGCATATCAATTATTATCCTTCCCAAAAAGTTTCCTGGAAATAGCGATTGAATTACTTTGTGTCCTTTGAGTGTACCCTTGTGACCTTTGTGGTAAAAGGAGTACTTAACCACAAAGGACGCAAAGAGATAATCCACTTTAGAAGATAAAAATGCAGAAAAGTAAATGGTTGGTATATCTCTCGGTCATCTTCGCCATGATCTTCTGGTCGTTCTCATTCGTATGGGTGAAGGAGGTTTACCTTGTTTACGGTCCATTGACAACGGTCCTTATCAGACTGATCATCGCCTCCCTGCTGCTCATGGCATTTGCACTGCTGACAGGTAAAATGAAGAAAATTGAGCGCAAAGATCTTGGAACTTTCATTTTACTCTCATTTTTTGAACCCTTTCTATATTTTCTGGGCGAAAGCTATGGACTGAAATACGTTTCTAGTACCGTAGGAGCAATCATAGTTGCCACAATCCCGCTGTTTTCGCCTTTGGCCGCATCCAGGTTCCATGGCGAAAAAATTTCAGTCCGTACTTTCTTAGGCATCCTTCTCTCTTTTTGCGGAGTTTCGATTGTGGTGCTTGACAATTCATTCAGCCTGACTGCTTCCCCGCTAGGGATTGCCCTCGAATTCCTGGCTGTCATTTCAGCAATTTTCTACACGGTAGTTTTAAAGAAACTGGCAGTAAAATACAATCCAACCTCCATTATTACCTACCAGAATCTTTTGGGGATCATTTATTTCCTGCCTTTATGGCTTATTTTCGAATTTAAGGATTTTACAGCTATTCCTTTTAGCTTTCCTGCCTTCGCGGGAATCCTGAAACTTTCAGTCTTCGCTTCCTGTATCGCATTCATCTTTTATGCGCACAGCGTAAAAAAACTCGGGATCAACAGTGTCAACATATTCATCAACATCATTCCGGTTTTTACCGCTCTTTTAGCCTGGTACATTCTGGATGAACCGCTAACCCTCAGGAAATTCATCGGCATAGCCATTGTAATCTCCGGATTACTACTGGCCCAGGTAAAATTGAAAAAATCGACGGAAGAGATTGTGGCGATACAGCAGGATGCGGGAAGATAATGTGTCAATGTATTAATTCGACGATTCGGCAATTCGACGATTTGATAATGTGATAATTGGTAAATGTGGAAATGTGGATAACCCCTGAGCGGAGCCGAAGGGGAATAATTGGGAGTATGATCCCCAGGTCCCTGAGCGAAGTCGAAGGGTTTTCAATTGTTAGCATTAACATTTCAAACATTTCAAACATTTCAA
>CAIUUO010000218.1 GCA_903902325.1 uncultured Bacteroidia bacterium | reverse complement strand
TGTAATTTGTAATTTGTAATCTGTAATTTGTAATTATTTCTGCTTCCTCAGCGACAGTACCTCCCCGGTCTTCACTTCCTGGAATTCTCCGAGTTTGTTCATCTTTCTCAAAGACTGTACCTTGACTCCGTACCATTGGGCTACTGACCATAGTGTCTCCCCTTTCTGCACCACATGATAGTCGTTACCACGCGGAGCTTTTGACCTTTTGGCCTGGAGGTAAACCGGATCTCCCTTTTGAGGGACATCGCCGGCATAGACATCATTGTACTGGTAGATCTGCCAGTCTTTCTTGCCAAATTCATCCGCAATGCGGCCATAATCATCACCATCGATTGCAATGATTGCCTTCCTTTTGTTCCTTTTTTCAATCTGTCGGGGAAGATACCCGGATGCAATAGCCTGGTTCTTTTCGGCCGGTTTCTTATGTAGGAAGCCAAAGAGAGAGAAATTTTTGTGTGTACTCTCCGGCTGTTTGACATATTTCCAGTCCAGCTGATCCAGTTCATACAACCTGAAGTCCTCAATGATCTTGATTAGTTTGGCCGGATAACCGGGGTCGGTGGCATATCCTGCCTGTTTCAGACCATAGGCCCATTTTCTGAAATCCCTGATGTCGAGGGCAAAAAGAAAGCTGTATCTGCTGCTGGAAGTGATAAACGAGGAATGATCCTTGAATGATTCCTCCGCTGAGCTGTATTTTCTGAAACATTCGTTGGATTCGTCATCATCGTGCCGGATGGTCGGACCCGTCCAGTTGCTTTTGCATTTAATGCCGAAGTGGTTGTTGGAGAGTCTGGTCAGTTCTGAATTGCCATCCGACGATTCGAGGCAGGCCTGAGCCATAGTGATGCTGGCGGGTATATGGAAATCAATCATTTCCTGGACTGCAATACGAGCATATTTGTCGATGTATTCCTGCCTGCTCATTCTCTGAGGTGCAGCAGAAAGTCCATTCAGAACACAAAATAAGAGTAAATCAAAGGATATAAACAGTCGGAATACTTTCCCCATCAGTTATTGTTTGCTCCAAAGATAAAAAATTAGGTAGTAAGACCTCGCAGCTATTCTTCAGAAAAGCTGTGTTGCCTAATTGACAATTGACGATTGACAGTTGACAATGATGTATAAAACTGAATTGCTGAATAATAGGAGACAATGAATATGAAAATAAATTATTTACTCAATATAAAATCCAATTGGTGCATTCAATGTACAATGAATTCCCGTATGAATTTTCTATCTGAAAAGCTTTCTTCGTAGCCGATTTATCGCAATCCATCTATGTATTCCCCTAATTGTCAATTGTCAACTGTCAATTGTCAATTAACTTAAGGAATATGCTTACTTTTGAATTTGAAAAAAAACAGATAAGGATGAAGGAGATACAATTTGAATTTAAAGTCAGGACTTATCAATCAATAGACGAATTACCGGAGATTTCCAGAAATTTATTGTTGCAGGCACGGGAGGCATCCGGTCGCGCATATGCACCCTATTCCGGATATCGTGTCGGAGCCTCCGTATTGCTTGAAAACAATGAAATATTAACTGGGAACAATCAGGAAAACGCTGCGTATCCTTCCGGACTTTGTGCTGAAAGGACCGCTTTGTTTTATGCTTCCTCCAGGTATCCCGGTGTTCCCATTCGTTCTTTGGCCATCTCCACGTTGTCCAATGATCAGGCTGCAGGAGATTTCGCTAAACCCTGTGGCGGTTGCCGCCAGGTAATTGCCGAATATGAAGACTTATCGGGAAAACCTATCGAGATTATCCTGGACGGGAGTTCATCCATCATGATAGTTGATGGCATCGATGCATTGCTGCCGTTTCGTTTCAAGAAGGAGGATCTGGGAAAAAAGAAAAAATGAAACGGGGAAACGGGGAAACAGTGAATCGAAGTTTTCTACCTTCTCCGTTTCATTGTTTCCCCGTTTCACTGTTTCGAATAAAAAAGCCCTGAATTTCAAAAAATCAAGGGCTTTTTATTTTTTTTGTCAGACTTTTACTGCTGACCACCGCCGCCACCGGCTGCCCTTTGTTTGCGGGCTTCTTCCTGGGCTGCTTTCATCTTCGCATACTGGTCGGCTGTAAGAACGCCTTTCAGTTCCTCGTCTTGCTTGTCCCTGACAGCTTTCATAGGCTCGCGTCTTGCTTCACGATCGGTATATTTCTCCCGAACTGCCGCCATTTCTTTCGCATATTTCAGGCAGACAGCTTCAACTTTTGCAGTTGTTGCAGCGTCACAACCGGTTGATGTTTTGATCATCTCAGCCTGACGTTTAGCCATGTCTTCAGGAGTCATATTCTGCATGCCACCCTGAGCGGCCACAGTCATAACCATCATCCAAATTAAGGATGAAACCAAAAAAAGTTTTTTCATCATACTACTATTTTTTTTAGATACTATGCTTTGACACTTCTAAGTTCATATGGTTTAACCCTGAGATAATTACAAATTAAAAATTAAAAATTAAAAGTTAGGAAGAAGCTGATTATTTGTAACTTAAAGCAATATCTTGCAAGTCTTTCATCCCTCAAACAATCTATCAGTGAGTATTAGATGCCTCTGCTAATTTTTAATTTTTAATTTGTAATTTGTAATAGTTTTCAGTTGCTATTTTTGAGCAAATTTAAAGACCGATGAATATCGAACAATTTCCTTCCAAATTACTGGAGAATGCTGTAACAGAATTTGCCAGATTGCCCGGAATCGGGAAAAAAACTGCATTGAGACTGGTTTTACATTTGCTCAAGAGGGATCAGGATGAGGTGCACAGATTCGGTGAAGCGATCACCCGTCTTAAGGATGAAGTTATGCACTGCTTGCTTTGTCACAATATTTCCGATACAGACACCTGTAACATATGCAGCAACAGTTCCCGTGACCATGGCCTCGTTTGCGTAGTTGAAAATATCAGGGATGTAATGTCAATTGAAAACACGCAGCAATACAAGGGCGTCTATCATGTTTTAGGGGGTATAATTTCACCGATGGATGGCATCGGTCCATCCGACCTCGAAATAGAATCCCTGCTCAAACGGGTCGAAGAAGGGAGCATCAGGGAGGTGATTTTCGCCCTGAGCACCACAATGGAAGGAGACAGCACCAACTTCTATCTATATAAAAAATTAAGCAACAACAACATACGTATCACAACACTTGCCAGGGGAGTCTCTGTCGGAGATGAACTTGAGTTTACTGACGAACTAACGCTCGGACGTTCCATTGTCAACCGTCTTTTGTACGAAAACATCATCTCCTGATCGATTAATTAACATGAAGCCATACCTGAAAGATGACCTGATTTCCCTGCGATCGCCTGAACCTGAAGACATTGACTTGCTGTATGAATGGGAAAACTGTGAAGAAAACTGGACCGTAAGCAATACATTGGTTCCTTTTTCAAAATACATGCTTGCGCTGTACATCAAAAATTCCGAAAAGGATATTTATGAAACCAGGCAACTCAGGCTGATGATTGAAACGATGAACGCTGAACCAGTCGGGGCCATTGATCTGTTTGATTATGATCCCTATCATGGGCGGGTCGGAATTGGTATTCTGATCCACAGACAGGAGGACCGATCAAAAGGATTTGCCTCCGCTGCATTGAACCTGATGATCCGTTACTGCTTTGACAAACTTAACACCCATCAGATTTATGCCAATATCCTTACCGACAATGAAGTAAGTATGAAACTTTTTTCCAAAGCCGGCTTTGAGGTGGTAGGGACTAAAAAAGAATGGTTCCGTGAAGGGGGCATGTGGAAAGACGAATATATGCTTCAACTCCTGAAAAAGGACAAAGGCACACCTTACTGGGGATGATGAACGACTGGGACGAGGGGGCGACTGGGACGCGGAAGGACGGAGAGACGGAGAGGCGGAGAGGCGGAGAGGCGGAAGAGGACAGACTAGGAGACTTTGGGATTGGGAGAGAATTTTTGAATTCTGCAAATTTCACATCAACTAATCATCAAATTAACTCATCAGCACATTGTTGAATTGTCGAATCGTCGAATTATCAAATTGACACATTGATCTCCCTGTAATCAGGAATCTCCTTCAAAAATTCGTAGGTCTGTGCGACTTTGTCAATTTTGCAGCAGTAGTGGACCATTCCGTTGGTTACAATCAAATAATCTACCTGAAATTCAAAATTGTAACGTACGATCTGGTCAAAAACTTTTTGGCTAATCTTCACCTCAGGAGCTTTGCACTCTAGCACTAGCAACGGTTTACCCGAGGTGGAAAAGACTACGGCGTCAGCCCTAAAATCCAGCTTGTTGAATCTCAGTGAACGTTCAACGGCAATCAGTGAGGCGGGAAAATGCTTTTCCTCCTTCAGGTAGCTGACAAAATTCTGCCTTACCCACTCCTCCGGAGTAAGTTTAACCCATCGTCGGCGAAATATATCGAAAATATAAGTCCGGCCCTCTTTTTGGGTCGTCTTGAAATCGTATGCCGGCAGATTAAGTTGCATCTTTACTGAAAATCTGCTTAAAACTAAATTTTTATTTCCAATTCAACCAACATAATACAAAAAGCAGGTAATTTTGCAGAAAAGAAAATTATGAAGACGAAAGAAGAAATCTGTCAGAATTGGTTACCACGATATACCGGAAGACCATTGGATCAATTTACCAAACACATTCTGCTGACCAATTTTCAGGGTTATGTGGAAAATTTTGCTGAAAAATTTGGCGTTCCTATTATCGGTGAAGGCACTACAATGCCAAATGCCAGCGCCAACGGTATAACCATTATCAATTTTGGAATGGGTAGTCCCAACGCAGCCACCATCATGGATCTGCTGAGCGCAGCAATGCCAGATGCGGTCCTTTTCCTGGGAAAGTGTGGCGGACTCAAACGCAAGAGTGAACTGGGGAACCTTATTTTGCCGATTGCAGCGATCCGTAGCGATGGAACATCCAATGATTATTTACCGCCTGAAGTACCTGCACTGCCGGCCTTCTCCCTGCAGCGCGCCGTATCCTCCACCATTCGCGACATGGGACTGGACTACTGGACAGGTACCGTTTTTACAACCAACAAAAGGGTCTGGGAGTATGACGAACGATTTAAAAAATACCTCACCAAGACCAGGGCCATGGCCATCGACATGGAAACTGCCACCATTTTCACGGTAGGCTTCTGCAATTCGATTCCTTCCGGAGCGCTCCTTCTGGTGTCAGACCAACCGATGATTTCGACCGGTGTTAAAACCCAGGAGAGTGATAAGGAGGTTACACGATTGTTTGTCAACACGCATCTTGAAGTAGGTATCAATGCCCTGAAGGAAATTATCAACGACGGAAGATCAGTTAAACATCTGAAATTCTGATTGTATGGAGTATCAGCAAATTCTTGCCGGTTTAAAAAATAAAGAGTTTGGCACCGTCTATTTTCTGGAAGGTGAAGAGCCCTATTTCATTGATGTTATAAGCGATTATATTCTTGAGCATGTACTTTCAGAAGGTGAAAAAGCTTTCAATCAAACCTTGCTGTACGGAAAGGATATTACCCTCGATTCCATCATGACTGCCGCACGACGCTATCCGATGATGTCCGACCGTCAGGTGGTGGTAGTGAGGGAGGCGCAAAATATCAAGGAAATCGAGGAATTAGCCTCCTATGTTGAGAACCCCGCCCCATCAACCGTGCTGGTTCTTTGTTACAAATACAAAACCATTGATAAACGCAAAAAATTATTCAAGGCTATCCAGAAAAACGGAATCTACCTGGAATCCAAACCTCTATATGAAAACAAAATTCCTGACTGGATTATCAACTATCTGAAGACCATGCAACTCGGGATAGCACCCAAGGCCGTTCAGATGATCGCCGATCATGTGGGTAACAATCTGCAAAGAATTGTGAATGAGTTGGATAAAGTGATTTTTTCAGCAATACCCGGTACAAGTATCACAGAAGATGATGTAGAGAAAAACATCGGGATCAGCAAGGAATATAATATCTTCGAATTCCAGAATGCATTGAGCAAAAGAGATATTTACAAGGCCAACAGGATTGTCAATTATTTTATCGAGAACGAGAAATCCAATCCGATACAGATGATTGTCAGTATATTGGTTTCGTACTTCAGAAGGATACTCTTATATCACACGCTGGAGAATAAGAATAACCAGAATGAAGTGATGAAGGGTTTGGGTGTCAATTACTATGCCGCCAGCGATTACATCACAGCAGGGAAAAATTATCCGCTTCAAAAAGCGGTGCTGATATTGTCGCTCCTTCGGGAATACGACCTGAGGTCGAAAGGCGGCCGTGGTGGAACCACAGGAAACGGAGAACTAATACGGGAATTAACATACAAAATCTTACACATTTAACACATGGCATCCATCACCATAATGTTGGTCATTATCATCTCTTTAGTCTCGATTATGGCTTTTTCGAACAGGGAAGTGATTAAACAATTTCAATTCAATGCTTTCCAGATCTATCACAAAAAACAATATTACAGGCTTGTCACCCATGCACTCGTGCATGCCAACTGGGAACATCTGCTAGTGAATATGATTGTCCTGTGGTCGTTCGGAACGGCAGTTGAACATTATTTTGAGATAAATTTTGGGGGGAATGCTCCCTGGTATTATTTGTCGCTTTTTATTGGTTCCGTGATATTCTCAAGCCTTTGGTCACTTGTGAAGCAACGCAACAATGTTTACTACAGCGCCGTAGGCGCCTCAGGGGCAGTATCAGCCGTTTTGTTTGCTGCCATATTCTTCAATCCCTGGGAGCCCATCTATTTCTTCGGTGTTCTTCCTATGCCGGGAATAATTTTTGGGGTGCTCTATCTCTATTACTCGTTTTACATGAGCCGGAAAAAGCTAGACAACATTGGCCACGATGCCCACTTTCTGGGAGCGGTGATCGGGTTTTGTACTCCCATCCTGATCCGGCCTTCCCTCTTCTTGGAATTTATCAACATGCTTTTCACTCCAACCGGACACTTCTAAAACGGAACAGACATGAAGGGAGGATATTTCCTGCGCAATGGCCGGTTTTACCTGGAGGATGAACCTGTCTTTACACTGGCTGAGTTCAAGCAGGGTGGAGAAGGATTCAGCGAATCATTCCGGGCAGAACACAATGAAGTGCTTTTTCTGGAATCTATTTCTGCTCACCTGGTGGCAACAGCCTCGACAATTGGGATCGACCCGACTGGTCTCATCGATCCCGAAGGCAGACTATTGCGAAAGGATATTTCCAGGTTACTCAATAAGAATAAGTTGTATCTGGCTGCAAGAATCGAAGTGCAAATTTACCCCACGGAAGATCAGATAAATATCATTATCCATGCGAAAGAAATTGAAAGGGGCTATTATCCTGTCAAAGAACCTGGATTGATCATATCATTTTACAAGGACCTCCTTCAGTCGATCCCAGTAACTTCTGCCTATTCCACGATGGGAAAATTTGTCAGGCGAGCTGCCAAACAGAGGGCTGAAGAGCTCAACCAACCTAATATGATTATCTTGAACAGTGAAGGAGATTGTTGTGAAAGCATTGACGGATCCTTTGCATTACTCAATAACGATCGACTACTATTTCCGGCAGCCGGCTCCGGCGGATACCGCAGTGCCATCCTGGATGAAGTGATCCAAAGCGCAAAAGAAGCAGGATTTCAAACTGAAGAGCTGGAAATAATCAATCCGGATGAGCTGCTTCAGGCCGAAGAGCTCTTTCTTTTTGACGCATGCAATGGCATACAGAAAGTGCTTGGACTGGAGGACCGGCGCTATTTCAGTCCGAAAACAAAACTGATCGCGGCTAAGCTTTCGGAACTTGCGAAAAAGGACCGCGACGATAGAATTACAAATTATTGATTACTGATTACTGATTACTGAGGCGTTCATAAT
>CAIUUO010000217.1 GCA_903902325.1 uncultured Bacteroidia bacterium | reverse complement strand
CTCCGGGACGGATGCCTGAGGGTCCGCCATTTTTTCTCAGTGATGTCCGGTTAGAAAATTGCATTTGAAATACGCGACGCTATCTTTCAAAAAAATCAATACGTCCTGTTTTTATCCTTGACATCCTAAAAATCGCCTTCAGCAGCATTTTCGTAAATACACCTTATATGACAAGGAGTTACGAAAATGGCTTTCCCTTTTGGCGGACCAATCAATGAACCTTCCCATGAATTCAGCACCGATACTTTCAAACAATTGCTGAACCCAATCCAGGACATCCTTCGAAATATCACCCCTCTGGATTCCAGAGGTGACCGACCACTGAAGCTTGATTTTGAACATCACGTTAAGGCTTTGATTTATTACCACCTTGAAGGGTTCTCTTCTGTTCGCGAGCTAATCCAGAAACTAAAAGAAGATTATTTTGCCCGCACATTCATTGCTCCTGCCGATGGTATTGAGAAGAGTAGCTTTGCAGAGGCTAATAACAATAGAGGGGTTGAACAGCTAATTGAATTATTTAAGGAACTGTATATCAAGGCCAACAATACAATCCCTGTGGAATATTCTGATCTTGGAAATCTTGTTGCCATTGATGGATCACTGATCGATGCTGTCCTGTCCATGTATTGGGCAGATTACCGGACAAACAATAACAAAGCTAAAATTCATCTTGGATTTGACATTAACCATTCTATCCCAAAAAAACTGTACCTTGACGATGGGAAATCAAATGAACGGTCCTTTGCATGCCAGATCCTTGAACCTGGGGATACGGGAATTATGGACCGTGGATATCAGCATCATGCAAATTTTGATACCTGGCAAGACAAAGGCAAACACTTTGTTTGTCGAATAAAGAAAAACACAAACAAAACTCTTGTCAGTTCCAATGCTATTCCAGAGAACAGCATTGTCTTTTATGATTCAGTCGTTTTTCTCGGTTCACCTGGTGAAAGTCAAACGAAAAAACCACTCAGGCTGGTTGGTTATTCAATCGGTTGCAGTGATTATTGGATAGCTACCGATCGTTACGATCTTACATCTGAACAAATCGCAATGATTTATAAACTTCGCTGGGATATAGAGAAATTTTTCGGTTGGTGGAAACGGCATATGCGTGTTTATCATTTGATTGCAAGAAGTGAATACGGTTTATTGGTCCAAATATTGTCTGGCCTGATCACCTACCTCCTTTTCTCTATTTATTGCCAAGAAGAGCACGGTAAAAAAGTCAGCATAGAAATAATTAGAGGGTTGAGAAATAAAATTATGAACGAATCTCGCATGTTTGATAAAAATGGAAATTTGGTTGGCTCCGAACTAAGCGAAAGACCAGAAAATCCACCTTTACACAAGAATTGACCTGACAGTACTGCACAATCATCCACTGCATATTAAAATTCACGCCTAGTTATCTAGGCGTTCCATCCTTTATTGTCAAAATTTAGAAAAAAACACAGCAATGGTCCAGCAGAACACGTTTTTGTTTCAGTGAATTGACGATGACAATGAACCGATCTGGGAATTCAGCCAATATCATCATTTCGTCATGCCAATTTATTGCGGGGGTGAGAAGTTCAACTCTATATTAAGGGAATTGTGCCTGTATATCATGAATGCAATTTCCTAACCGGACATTACTGGCCCAGACCGCTTCCTGGGCGGGCGTGATAGCCAACTGCTGTTTGGCAACCGCCAGACAATTTTTCAGGACCTCGGGATGTTGGGGCAAACCAGGGCCCATCCCGTGGGGATGGGAACCCATCATGCCAGGGCCCATGCCGGGTCCACCCATCATACCAGGGCCCATGCCGGGTCCACCCATCATACCAGGGCCAATGCCGGGTCCACCCATCATGCCAGGGCCCATGCCGGGTCCACCCATCAT
>CAIUUO010000216.1 GCA_903902325.1 uncultured Bacteroidia bacterium | reverse complement strand
GTATTGTTTTTAAAGTAAACGGGCAAAATAGAGAGCAGAGATTTTGATGAGAGTTTGCATCCTACTGCAAGTTTTAATTCGCTGGATGCGAGTAAAATCAGGGAGTTTATTGCCATTGCCCGAAAAAAACGCAACTTTCCGCTTAAAGAGACTGCTTCGGTCGAACGGGTGATGAAACATTTGAAAATGACCCGGGAAGGTAAATTGGTAAACAGTGCGCTGTTGGCTTTTGCACCTGACCCTCAGTTGTACTTTCCATCTTCAACCATCAAATGTGCCCATTTTCATGGGTTACAGATTCAAAAGCCCATACCCGATTACAAAGAATATGGAGGTACGGCCTTCGAAGTGGCAGATGATTCCGTTAATTTTATCCTTTCCAAATTAAGCTTATCAACGGGTACGAGAGAACACAGCAACCAGGTGGAGACCATTTACGAAATTCCCAGGGCTGTTATCGCTGAGGCCATTATCAATGCCGTTGCTCACCGCGATTACAACAGCAAAGGCAGTATTCAGGTTGCAGTTTTTAAAGACCGGATTGAAATCAGCAATCCGGGCAGTTTACCGCCGGAATTGGATATTAGTGATTTAAAAGATCCTCATAGTTCTTATCCACACAATCCATTGCTTGCAGGTTGTCTATTCTTGACCGGTGATATTGAAAGATATGGCACGGGCACAGTAGAAATGTACAAGCTAATGAAAGAAAGAGGTTTAGAACCACTTTCCATTTCTTTGGAGGAAGGTTTCAAATTGACTATACGGAGACCTTCGGCAGGTACCGTACCTGTTACTGCACATGATAGCATACATGATACCGCACATGATAGCACACATGATAGCACACATGATGACACACATGATACTCGGATAGTCTATAAAGAAATTGCAGAACTTGCGCATCGTCTGGTATTAGTGATTAAGAATGAAATGAGCAGAGTGCAACTCATGAAGATCTTTGAACTAAAAAGCAGATCTCATTTTACAAAGAATTATATCGATCCGGCATTATCAGATGGCTTGATTGTAAAGACACTACCTGATAAATCGGAAAGTAAAAAACAAAAATATAAACTAACACCCAAGGGCCAAGAACTTAAAAAATTGCTTCAAAATGAGCACAAGCCTAACTAACGAACAAGCCCTTGAATCAGCCATCGAAAAACGCCTGACCGGCTCATGCCTTGAGGAACTGAGGGAGCTTGGCCTAACTGCTGACTCCGGTACTGAAAGAGCAGAATTGTACCGAACCGGCAAGGGCTATTTCATGGGTTCACCCTACGACTTCAATCCCAAATATGCCATCGATGAGAAGCTTTTCTGGAGCTTTCTGGAAACAACCCAAAAAGACGAACTGGCCAAACTGAAAAAGCAAAGTGATTGGAAGCTGAAGATTCTGGACCGGCTCGACCGGATGATCAAAAAGTACGGTATTATCCGTTTGTTGCGCAAAGGTCTGGAGGTGGATGATGCAAGTTTCACCTTGTTTTATGTATTGCCGTTGGCCAGCAGCAGCGATGCGGTAAAAGCCAATTTCGAAACCAACCGGTTCAGTGTGACCCGCCAGTTGCGCTATTCGCTGGACAACCCTGGAGAGGAGATCGACATGGTCCTGTTTGTGAATGGCTTGCCATTCTCTACCCTCGAACTAAAAAATCATTGGACCGGGCAAAATGCCAAAGTGCACGGACAAAATCAATACAAATACAAAAGAGACACCACCCAGCCATTGTTGAATTTCGGCCGCTGCCTGGTACATTTCGCAGTGGATACCGATGAAGTGTACATGACCACCAAACTGAATGGTGCCGGAACTTTCTTTTTGCCCTTCAATCTGGGTCATAACTTCGGAAAGGGAAATCCTCCCAACCCGTTCGGACATAAAACTTCCTATCTGTGGGATGAAGTGCTCACCCGTCAGAGTGTAGCCAATATTATCCAGCACTTTGTCCGATTTGACGGTAAAGATTCCGATTCGCTCAGCAAGAAGACCCTCTATTTTCCGCGCTACCACCAGCTGGACGTGGTCAGGAAACTGATTGCGGATGCCTCTCACAAAGGCGTTGGGCAAACCTATCTGATTCAGCATTCCGCCGGTTCAGGCAAATCCAATTCCATTACCTGGGCAGCTTTTCAACTGATTGAAACTTATCCGGAAAATGATGCGGTACCCGGGAACAAAGGAATTTCAAACCCATTGTTCGATTCTGTGATCGTGGTAACAGACCGGCGTTTGTTGGATAAACAGTTGCGTGAAAACATCCGCGATTTTTCGGAGGTCAAAAACATTGTGGCCGCGGCCTATTCTTCTAAAGAATTAAAAGAGAATTTGGAGAGTGGCAAAAAGATCAACATCACCACTATTCAGAAATTCCCTTTCATCGTGGATGGAATTGCCGACCTGAGCGACAAGCGATTCGCGGTAATTATCGATGAAGCCCACAGCAGCCAGAGCGGATCCGCAGCCGACAATCTGAACCGTGCCATGGGCAACAGTGGGAATGAGGAAGAGGATCCGGATCCACAGGACAAGATATTGGAAGCCATGCGTTCGCGCAAAATGAGGAACAATGCCTCCTACTTGGCATTTACGGCGACGCCAAAGAATAATACGCTCGAGAAATTCGGAGTTTGTCAGGAAGACGGCAAATACAAGCCGTTTCATCTCTACTCCATGAAGCAGGCCATCGAAGAGGGGTTTATCCTGGATGTACTGGCCAATTACACAACTTACCGAAGTTATTACGAGATCGAGAAATCAATAGAGGACAATCCGCTTTTCGATACAATCAAGGCACAAAAGAAGTTGAGGGCCTATGTAGAGAGGCACGAGCAGACCATTGCCACAAAAGCGGAGATCATGCTCGATCATTTTATCTCCCGGATAGTCAATACCAAAAAGCTAAAAGGACAGGCTAAGGCAATGGTAGCCACCCAAAGTATTGAAGCGGCCATCCGTTATTATTTTGCCATTCACAATTTGCTGAAGGTAAAAGGAGATCCGTTTAAAGTCCTGATCGCATTTTCAGGCAAGAAAACGGTGGATGGAATTGAATACTCAGAAGAAGGCATCAATGATTTTGGAGAGAAAGATACCAGGGATCAATTTGATACCGATGATTACAGGATGTTGGTGGTTGCCAATAAGTATCTGACCGGTTTCGATCAGCCCAAACTGACTGCCATGTATGTGGACAAGAAGCTTCAGTATGTCATGGCAGTTCAGGCTTTGTCGCGGCTAAACCGTTCAGCCGACAAACTGGGCAAGAAGACGGAAGATCTTTTTGTGCTCGATTTCTTTAATTCGGCCGATGATATCAAAGAATCGTTTGATCCCTTCTATACTGCAACAAGCTTAAGCCGGGCAACGGATGTTAATGTTTTGCACGAGCTGAAAGCAAACCTGGACGATGTTGGAGTTTATGAGTGGATGGAGGTGGAAGATTTTGTGGAGAAATATTTCATGGGAGTAAATGCCCAGGCGTTGAGCCCGATCATTGACTTCGCTGCCGACCGGTTTAATTCCGGTTTGGGGCTGGACGATAATGATAAAGCAGATTTCAAGATAAAGGCGAAGCAATTTGTGAAGATTTACGGACAGATGGCCTCCATTCTGCCTTACGAGGTGGTCAAATGGGAAAAGCTCTTCTGGTTCCTGAAATTTCTGATTCCCAAACTCATCATCATAGACCCAACGAAAGATGTTCTGGACGAATTGTTGAACTCCGTCGATCTTTCGACCTATGGACTGGAACGGGTAAAATTAAATGTAAACATTGGTTTGGATGCTTCGGAAACCGAACTGGAACCACAAAATCCGAATCCCCGGAGCTCACATGGAGGGGAGCCAATAGTAGATCCGCTCGATTTAATCATCAGGGCCTTCAATGAACGTTGGTTCCAGGGTTGGGAAGCTACTCCGGAAGAGCAGCGGGTCAAATTTGTGCACCTGGCGCAAAGCATGAGGACGCATCCGGATTTTAAGGAGAAATACGCGGATAATGCAGATAGTCAGAACCGTGAGATTGCCTTCAAAAAGATATTTGATGAAGTGATGGCTAAACAACGAAAAAGCGAACTCGATTTGTACCGGCTGGTTGCCAAGGATGATGCCTTTAAATCGGCCATGCAGGATACGTTGAAACGGATATTGCTGGCTTCATAAGTGTTGATTTTTTCAAATCCAATATTTTCTAAAACAAACCGAACAAAAATATGGCAAAAGATTTACGGATAACTATTAGGCCAGATTTTGAAACTGCACGGATTTTGCTGGGATATGAATCGTACGATGAATTTCAAGAAATGAATATTCATCTGAAACAAGATTATGAAAGCAAATCCAAAGAAATCCGTGATAACGAACTATTTGTAATACCTGAGGGATTTTCTGGAATTATTGACTCCGATGAAACATATTATTTGTTCTCTGACAGTTATGTAAAAGGAACAAATAAAAATTCCCCATTTGAGGATGAACTCATTTCAGGCATCTATAAATTTTCAGCAAAGGATTTAGTCATTTTACGTTTCGCAGATGTGGACGATAATAGAGAAAATTTAAATGAAGCAGATTTTTATTATGAACTCAATCTGGTTTTAAAAGAGGACATTAAATATTATAAAGAGATATTCAGCTT
>CAIUUO010000215.1 GCA_903902325.1 uncultured Bacteroidia bacterium | reverse complement strand
GATTACCATCATTCCCAGCCCCGAAACTGGATTGATATTATTGTTGAGCCAAGCCTACAGATAGCTCACTGAGAAGAAAAACACTCCTCCGTGTCAATCGGCTTTGAAAATTGACCCACCTCAGGTAGTTGTTTTTAACACTGGTGCTACCTGGTGCAAATTCTGGTGCGCATAGTCCCTTAGGCTAAGGGTGAAAACTGCCGCTGTCAGCCCCCATGGTTACCTGCTAGAAGTGGCCATCACGAAAGAAACCATTGAGTATCTCATATTAACCGTCATCAGACTGTAGCTAAGAAATATATATAAATTTTATAAGTTAAAAAATGTAATAAAATAAGATATATGAATTGTGAGCATGCATGAAACTTCAATAAAAATGTTGATATTTATAGGTCTGGGTGTTATGGTTTTACTGGAGGCTGATGATGCATAAGGTAAAAAATCTCAAATCACATCTGCGGCCCGGTTGTCTTTACCGGCGGGCAGATCTCGAAAAACTCTCCAAGAGTGTGGATCGGGAACTTGCCGGGCTTGTTGAAGCCCAGGTCCTGGTGAAGGTTCGTAGGGGTGTTTACGAGTGTCCGAAACATTCTCGGTTTGGCCTTTTGCCCCCATCCCCTGAGAAACTCGTCAAAACCTTCCTTAAGGATGATGACTTTCTACTCACCTCACCAAATGATTTTAATACCCTTGGTTTGGGGACCACGCAGCTATATAACTACCAAGTTGTCTACAACCACAAGCGTCACGGCCGTTTCGAATTGGGAGGGCAAATCTTCGAATTTCAAATGAAGCCCCGCTATCCCAAAAAACTTACGCCTGAATTTCTTCTGGTTGACTTAGTCAACAACCTGGAGAAGCTGGCCGAAGATCGCACCGCCCTGCTTGCCAAGGCGCGGGAGAAGATCGGGGAGATGCAGCCACGACGCCTGCGCTCGGCCGTAAAACAGTTCTCGAAGGTATCGACTCGGAAGTTTTTTGAAGAGGTGCTTGGGAATGCCTCCTGATAAGTATCTTCACGACATAAAGGACTTTTCAGACCTGCTCCGCGTTCTCTCCCGAGAAATGAGAATATTGCCTCAGCTGATAGAGAAGGACTACTGGATTATGCACTCCCTGTACGGCCTGGAGCAGCAGGGATTTACCTTTGAGCTTAAGGGGGGCACGTCGCTGTCCAAGGGGTATCGGATCATCGACCGGTTCTCGGAAGATATCGACATCCGCATAGAGCCACCGCCGGAGATGGATGTAAAGGTTGGAACAAATCACACAAAGCCGGCCTGACGCTGTATTCAGAACGCCGCATCATTTTGTTCGGTGATCGTCAAAGAGAGAAAAAGTTCGATCCTTTAGTAGGTGAGCGTACTCCAGACTTTTGATTTGAAATCTCTCCGTTTGAGTGTTTTTCATAAAATCGTTATTTCTGTCGTTCCCTGTTTGACGTCCAAGGTATGATTGTGTATACTCTTGCAACTTTTTAATTTTAATGAGAATTTAAATAGGGGGAGTAATGGGCGATCAGCTTTACCTGGAGAGGTTTGTCTGGTTTGACAATGAAGCTCGCAGGGACCATTTCCCCAATGCCACCAAGCTTGCGGAGCACTTTGAGCTATCGGTAAAGAGTGCCCAGCGCGCCATCGATCACTTTCGGGATCGACTTCTTGCCCCCTTAGAATACGAACCATCCAAAAAAGGCTATTACTACACCGACCCT
>CAIUUO010000214.1 GCA_903902325.1 uncultured Bacteroidia bacterium | reverse complement strand
TCAGTTTTTAGAAAAAACCCGCTTAATTCTTCCGTGAACTGTTTCTCATCGTCAAGAATCAGAATATTTATCTTGTCCTTTTTTGCCATTTATTTCTTCTTTTGAATATCTATCGTTACTTTAACATTTGTTCCTTCATAACCTTTGTCAAAAATTTCTATTATTCCACCCATTTCTTTAATGATCTGGTAACAAATTGATAATCCAAGTCCGGTCCCTTTCCCTTCTTCCTTTGTTGTATAGAATGGCAGCATCACATTATCAATATCGTCATGACTGATTCCCGTACCATTGTCAGTTACCTCTACAATCAGCAATTGATTTTCCTGGTAAGTCCTTATCCCAATGATCATTTCAAAGAAATCTTCATTCCTGCTTTTCCGCTCAATCACTGCATCTTTGGCATTGGCCAAGAGATTAATGATCACTTGTTCAAACTGATAGGTATTACCAAGAATCTGCGGTAAATTTTTTCCGAATTGAAGGTCTAATTTGATTTCAAGGTGTTTAAATTGCTCAAGAATCAAGGATATAGCATTTTCGATACAGGTATTCAGATCAAAATTTGCCAGAATATAATCATCGTGACTTCGGGAAAAAGCCCTGACATGGTCTATGATATTCCGAATACGAATTATATTCTCAAATATTTTATCCGACTTATTTTTAAAAAATTCGATGTCGATTGTCTCATTTTTAGCCGATTCAAACAAGATCTTATCCATCACAAGGGAAATGATATTTAAGGGTTGGTTGATTTCATGGGCAATTCCTGCAGCCATTAGTCCAAGATTGGCCATGCGGTCGGCATGAATCTGTTTGGTCTCCATCTTTTTACGTTGCGAAATATCCCTGATGATAATCATGTATGACAATGGATTTCCATCCGTATCCTGAATCAATGTGGAACTGATTTCACCCAACAAGATCGTCTGATTCTTCTTTTTGATTTTCAATTCAATATTTTGTGCAAGACCTTCAACCAATGTCTTTTCTGTTATTTCTCTTATTTTACTTTTTTCATCTATGGGAATGAAATGAAGAAAATGCCTGCCCACCAGCTCAAACCTGCTGTCAACACCAAACAACTCAATCCCGATTTCAGAAACTTCTGTAATGACTCCTTTTAAATTGATTAGGAAAACACCGTCCGGCGAAGAATTTAATATTGTTTTGTACTTCTCCTCACTTATTTTAGAAACCTGTTCAATCTGCTTGTAATTGGTTATATCGACAATATTCAAAAGAAATTGTTTTCTATTCGCAACGGCAATGCCCTCAATGTGAACATATTTTGGTTGGCTACTTTCCGTTTCGAACATTACTTCGCAAATCTGCTTAGTCTCGTTATTGAATAAACCACCTATAAAATCTTTAAATACAGGAAGCGTATTTTTGGTTAAAAATAATTCAAAACGACTACCAATCAACTCATTACGCTCTCTTCCAAGCATCATGGTACCACTTTGGTTTAACTCCTGAATTGTTCGATCCATGGAGAGTGTGATAAAGCCTGTTGGTGCAAAATCATACAATTCATTGTATTTTTGTGCCGTATGTACTGCCTGCTCTTTTGATTTGATCAGTTCATTGTTCTGTTTTTCAAGTTCAATCTGGTTGATCCTTAGGGCTTCATCCGTTTCCTTGCGCTGAGTTACATCCTTTGTGAAACCAAGAATGCGTGATTCAGAAAGTTTTACCGCTTGTACATTCCACCATCTTATTGTACCATTCTTATGCAAAAACCTCAAATCCGATTTCATTGAACCCGATTGTACAGTCTTTTTAAAGAGTACAAGGCTATCCTCGATCGAATCCTTAGGTAATAAATCCGGAATGGACATATTTAAGAGTTCATCTTGCGAATATCCTGTTATGAGGCAAGCGGCTTCATTTACTTCGATATACCTGCCTTTTTCATTTGTTACAAAAACACCATCCGGCGCACTGTTGATATAATTTCTATATTTTTCTTCGCTGAATTTGTATGCAGCGTTGACCCTAACCAATTCATTGACCGTTTCTTTTAGAATGACTGCATTCCTGATAATGGTCTCTTTTTGGTTGAAAAGATCAAGAAATACGTTAATCTTACTTTGAAGGATTTGTATTTTGATGGGTTTAATCAGATAATCAACGGCTCCGTAGGAGTAGCCTTCCGACACTTGCATATCATCCCCGTTTGCCGTCAGAAATATGATAGGAACCTTAAATTCAAACCTTTCTTCATTTATTTTCAGTGCCAATTCATACCCATTCATTCCCGGCATACGAACGTCTATAATTGCCAAAGCAAGTTCAATTCCCCTACACTTTTCCAATGCCTCATGGCCAGAAAGGGCCATAATCAGATTAGCTTCCATATTTAAAATGGTGGCTTCGAGAAATATCAGGTTTTCAAGGTAGTCGTCAACAACAAGAATATTTGGAAGTGATTTCATGCGCAGGATAGTTGGGTTGACCAGAATTATATCAAAGGTAATCTACAAAATCATGATATTATTCGTTCAATTGAAAATAAATAATTTTAGGTTTATACTTGCACGAAAGAATTAAGGAATAAAAATAGACAAAAGATGACTCAATGGCCTGCACCAATTGGATTCAAACCTTTTTGATTTTTTTAGAAGAACGAGTTTTCCTCCCTTATTCCACTGCTACCATGAAATGCCGTGTTCGGAAGACAAGGATATTGCCTGAAATACCCGGAGTTGCCATACAAATATCTCCCATTTCATTCTTTGCGAGTAATTCATAAACTGGTCCGGCTTTGATGACGTAAATAATACCTGTCTCGGAAGAAAAATAGACTTTCCCGTCGGCAGCAATACCCGAAGCAGAGAAAGCATCATTCAGACTCTGCTTAAATTTTATTTCACCAGTTACGGCGTCAAAACAAGTTAACTGACCGTTCACCTGCAGATTGTACAATAATCCCCGGTATATAAGCGGCGTTTGCATGTAGGCGCCTCCTCGCTTAACACTCCAGGGAATGAACTGGTTTTTGGTACTGTCAGGCGCCAGGGTAATATCTCCTTTGGCATCCGGTTTTATGGCAAAGATGGGTGAAAACTTTCCATGAGCGCTGTTCAGGTAAATCAGTTCTCCGGAAATGACAGGGGTTGGTGTCGGGATATCACCTCCATTGCTTAATTTCCATAACTCCTTCCCTGTCTCAAATTCATATCCACCCATATGCCTGAATCCGTTGACAATCACCTGTGTTGGTTCTTTGCCTGCATAAATTGCTGGTGTTCCATAGGTTTCTACTTCATCTCCGCGGGAGGTTTTCCAGATTTCCTTTCCTGTCGCGAGATCGAGGGAAGTAATGTAAGGAGTCTTGGGAATATCACATTGCAGAATAATCCTGTTTTTGTATATGACAGGCGAACTGGAATAACCCCATTCGATCCCGGGTACCAGATAAAAACCAGGATTCAATAAACCCATGTCCTTTTGCCAAAGTAGGTTTCCTTTCATATCGTAACAATAAAGACCTTCTGAACCAAAACTGACCACTACAAATTTACCATCGGTGGCTGGAGTACAATTTGCCTGTGAGGCTTTGGTGTGCCGTTTTGACTTCGGAATCCCCCTGCATGCCACTTTTTCCCAGATTATTTTGCCGTTACTTTTATCGAGACAATAAACTTTGAATTCATGAACATCACTGTCATTGGCCATATCTATGTCCCCATACAAACCAACCTTCAATGATTCATCCATTTTTTCACTAATGGCAGTAGTAACAAAAATTTTATCATCCCAGATCACAGGAGATGAGTGACCCATTCCAGGAATGGCCGTTTTCCATTTGATTTGTTTTGAATTTTCAACATTCCAGGTTACTGCTGTCTTCACGTTTTCAACATATCCGCGAGCCATCGGGCCACGAAACCCGGGCCATTGCCGATCGTAATCCTTTTGGGAATACAATGCCGGTGCAGTAAAAAAAAATAGAAAAACCAAAACCACGAAGGTGATCCTTGAAACTTTCATTGATAGCATTTTAGGTGATGCTACCAAAGTTACTGTTTTTTCCAGTTTTTAGGATTAAAATAGGACTTGTATTTTGTAATTAGTTCCTTACCAAGCAACAATCCTCCCACCCAGAACATGATTTCTCCTATAATTAGTAAAACTGTAGAAGCGGTGATTTTGACTCCGCTTCCTAATTTTAAAAAAGGAACCACTGGTATAGCCAGAAAGAATGGTATAGATCCTATCACCAGGATTAAACCAATTTTGAATTTCAGGGAACTTTTCATGGAGCAGATATACGGCCACTATTTGGTAAAATTGCCTTGTCATTGGCTAAGCCCAATAAACCAAGATAAAGCAACTTGGAGGCATCCTCCATAATTTCGGGAGTCAATCCATCTGTATTGTCAAGCGGGGCATGGTAATATACTATTTTTACTGTACCCGACGTGAAAAGATGAAGCGTTTTGTATCCTGCTTTTTCAAAGATTGCCCCGTCGGTCCGGGGTCTGCTATAACTGACCCGGGCCGTGGAAGCGCCAAAGTCCCTGTGTATGTACTTCGCATTTGCATCTTCGAAATGCTTCAGAATTTCGGGGTATGATTTTCCGTTGGCCAGTTGAAGGCCCGTTCCGTTGCCAACCATATCGAGGTTAATCATGCACACAACCTTTTCTTTAGGCCAGACAGGGGTTTCAACCATTTTCTTACTGCCGTATAAACCACACTCCTCACCGCCAAAGAATACAAAAATTATCGTTCGATCAGGTTTGACGGATGAGGCTGCCAAGGCTTTTGCTGCTGCCAGGATATCCACAGAGCCTGAACCATTGTCGAGCGCTCCGGGAAACAGACAACCCGGATGACCTACTGCATCCAGATGAGCCCCGACGATGATGGCTTCTTCCTTCAACTTCGGATCTGATCCTTCGACCATTGCAATCACATTGCACGAACGGCTTTCCGGGAAATAGCTTGTAGAGGCAGTGATTTTCACTTTCTTGTGCAAGGGAAACGAGTTGGGTTTGACTGATTTTGTAATCGAAGCATGTGTTTCGGCATATTTTTTACCGGTCTCTGCAAAAAGATCCTCGGCAACCGGCTCTCCGACATGGGCATAAACAAAACCCTTGAGGTAGGATGTATTGGGATTAGCGATCTTACTGACATACAATAACCCTAAAGCGCCCAACTCCCTGGCATGCTGAAATTTGTATCGATGGTAACTGTATTTTTCCCATTTGAGTTGCATGCTGTCATTCGCACTATAGGGAATGCCTGTTTCCATCAGAAGTATTTTACCTTTCACATCGATGTTGGTATAATCGTCATAGCCCAGTTCAGGTGCGGAAATACCAAATCCAACATAAACTACTTCTCCGGATACACTTCCTGAGGCAGAGTTGGAGCCCGGGTAAAAATCATCGGGAAAATGATATTCCTTGCGTTTGTTGCTTTTCCCGGCCAGCAAAGTGATGCTCCCAGGTGTGTGAACCTCCGTGTAGGCATTCGGAAAATATTGGAAATAGGTACTGTCGCTCAATCCGGGTTTTACTTTGGCCTGCCTGAGTTGATCAGCCACCCATCCTGCAACCGCCAGATATCCAGGCGAACCCGACAAGCGTCCACCGAATTTCGCAGAACTTAGAACGGACGCATCAATCAACATGTCATTGCTTGAAATGGAGTGGAAAGTGGCAAGTATTGCTTTCTCCTGATCCTGAGCCTGGAGGTTCATAACCAGGAATGCCAATAATAGCAGCAGCAGATATTTTTTATTCATCATGCAAATATATTTCAGATGTTTAGATTGGTATTTCTTGTTCAGAAATATTTTCCTTAACAGAACTCATGGTCCATTATCAATTGTCAACTGTCCGTTAATAAAGATTCATCCCCAGCGCAGCTTTTACCTTGATGGCACTGACGACCCTGTCAATTCTTGCCTTAAGAAACATCAGCCTGCTTTCAGATTCTGCATTTTCAACATCAAGTAAATCGAGGTTCGTCAGGGTTCCCGACTTGAATTTCAATTCAGCAAGTTCGAGTGCTTTTTTTGCCTGGGAAAACTGCATTTCGAAAAGTTTAGATTTTGATATTGCGGCTTTCAATGTGTTGATGCTTTCCATTACTTCATTCGTAATCGTACGTTTGGTTAGATCAACCTCGTACCTATTTGACTGGATGGTTGATCCCACTAACTTTGCATTCAATTTTGTACGCGAAGCATCATAAATCGGGATCGAAAGATTTAATCCGATGGCATAATTTGCCTTTGGCTTGTTCAATTCAGGAATGTAACCGTTCTTCCATCCACCGCTTGCAAATGCGGAAATAACAGGATTCTCATGCTTTTTGACCAGTTCCTGGTAAGCCTGCGAGACTATCACCTTTTTCTCTGCCAGTTTCATTTCATTCCGGTTATTAAGCGCTACAGCGATCAATGAATCCTCAGACAAAGGAACCATGTCAGTTTGAAGAATATTCCTGACCCGGTGCTGACTGGAAGCAGGTTCTCCCAGGAGCATATTGAGCAGGGAATTTTGAAAATTGAGCGCCGTAATCACGTCCGTTTTCTGACTTTCGACTGTTGAAATCCGGACTTTGGTACTTAATATTTCATATTGGGTGGCTGATCCTGTTTCAACCTGTTTTTCAACATTTTTAAGATGTTGATTGAGTGTTGAAAGTTGTTCCTCCTTGATGGCAATCGCCTCCTGAAAATAGAGAAGGTTGTAATAGCATCCGATGGTCATAAGTGACATCCGCTGTTTAACCTGTTCCAGTCCAATGGAGTTTAAACCCTTGCTCTTTTCCTCATATTCGATACTTTTCTTTGTTTTACCAAAATCAGAAATTGTTTGGTTGACATTTAGTGCAGCATTGATATTGTCGACAGGTGCCAGCGTAAAGCTTCCCATATTTGGAATTGTCAGGGAAGGTACTGGTCCGATGTGTGCATAGGAACCCGAAACCATTGCATTTGGCAAGTAAGCCGAACGGGCGAGTTCAATTTTAATGTCTGCTGCATTCAGAGCTTCATTCGCTTGCTGAATTGTAGGATAAGTCTGGATTACCTTGTTAATTAAGGGCTTAAGATCAAGTGAATCGTTCCTGTTCAGCTGTCCGTACCCTCTAAGTGTAATACAGGACAAAATTGAAAAAACAATTAACAATGAAAATGACTGACGATATATCATGGCTTTTCTATTAAAAATCTTAACTGTAAATAAGTTCTATTCCAAATGAACAACATCTGCCGGCAAAGGTTTCTTTTTCTTCCTGACACGAAGGAAGAGTACCGGGATTCCGCCAATCATTGTAATGACTGCAGCAATCAGAAAATCATCGTTAATGCCCTCAATGTATGCCTGTTTTGTAACATTTGAAACGATGATGTATTGGGATTGTTTTGAGGCAATTGCACCAGAACTTCCTGCCGTTTGAACAGCTGATTCGCTTAAACTCTTTACGGCAGATTTATATGCCGGAGAGTTTGCTTCCAGGGCTCCGCCATACATCTGTGAATGAAATGTAACCCTGGCAGTGAGCAGAGTAGCAAGAATGGCCACCCCAAAACTTCCTCCCAACTGTCTGATTACATTGTTTATTCCGGATGCCTGAGCCATTTTTTCCCTGGGTATATCTACAAGCGAAACGGCTAACAGCGCAGAATATATGATTCCCATTCCCACACCCCGGAGGTAAAGAGGCAGCATAATGGCTGAATGTTCAGTCAGGAAGGAAAGATGTGAATTCAGATAAAAGCTGAATGACATAAGCAGAATTCCAATTATTATGGGAATCTTGGCATTGATCTTTCCGCTCACATAACCGGAAATGGGTGCCACAATCCCCTGTATGATTCCAACGGGTAGAAAAACTGAACCCGACTGCAAAGCCGTGTATCCCAGTGAATTCTGCAGAAATAAGGGTAACAAAAAAGTGCTTCCGAACATACCAATTCCAAACAGGAACATAACAAGCGTACTAATGCCAAAATTGAAGTTCCCCAACAACCTGAGGTCTATCAACGGATTTTCGACAACAAATTCCGCTGTGATAAATACTGCAAAAGCTATGAACGAAATAGCGAAACAGGCAAGTATATAGGGCGCATGCCACCCTTCAGAATTGGTAGCTGCGTTTCCCTCCGTGAGTGCAAACAAGATAATAGGAAGAAAGAGGCTTACGGAAAGGAAACCGACAATATCAAATTTACCTCCCCATTTTTGTATCATTTCGCGTTGGATAATAATGGTAGCTACCATTCCAAAGATTCCAACCGGAACATTGATATCGAAAATAAGCTGCCAGTTGAAATGATCAACAAGATAGCCTCCGATCAATGGTCCGAAGGAGACTGATGCAGCAGCAGCAACAGCCCAGAAACCGACAGCGATACCGCGTTGTTTAGGAGGAAATTCCCTGACGACGATGGCCATACCCAGTGGTTGAATAATTCCTGCCCCCAATCCCTGTATGACACGTGAAAAGATCAGTACGTTTTCATTTGTCGACATGCCGCACATGAATGATCCCAGCGTAAAAACCAGTATTCCCAAAAAATACATCCGTTTGTAGCCGAAATGATCGGCAAGCCAGGCTGCCGCAGGAAGCATAACGGCCATTGCGAGCATATAGGCTGTCAAAACCCATTCAATGGTATCAAGTCCAACCCCGAATGAGGCCATCATTTTGGGTAAAGCAACATTGACAATCGTTGCATCCAAAACAGCCATGAAGGTGCCAATCATGACATTGGCCAGTACAAACCACTTATAAAAATCGTGATTGGGATGCCATTTCGAATCGCGGTTCCTGATTAAACGCCTTATCCTGTGAGAAGGAGTTACTTTCCGCATTATTTGTCCTTTACTATTTTAGCTACTACAGACATGCCTGGAAGGATACTAAGTTTTTTAACATCCTTCCCATTCTCATCACTATCGATGGAGATCTTTACAGGAACACGCTGGGTTATTTTCGTGAAATTACCGGAAGCATTATTGGCAGGAATCAGCGAAAACAAGGAAGCAGTTGAAGCTCCAATGGAGAATATCTTTCCTTTGAAAACCTTATCTCCATATGCATCAATGGTATATATTGCTTGTTGATTAAGATGAATTTCTGACAGTTTGGTCTCCTCCAGATAAACAACCACCCATCTTATATTTTGACCCGCCAAAGAAAAAATAGCCTGGCCTGGTTGAACTATATCTCCGGCCAGAAGCCATCTTTTGGCAATAACGCCTTCAAAGGGTGCATAAAGCTTTGTATTTGTCAACTGGGTTACAATCACATTGATTTGGGCGTTGGCAAACCCAATGGCGGCTTTTGCACTTTCAATCTGGGCTTTCGAGACCGAAATCTGAACCTTGGCTGCTTCCAACTGTGCTTTCGCAGTCTCATAAGCCTTTTTCAGGTGATCAAAAAGTTCTTTTGTGATCACATCTCCTGCAACCTGGACTTTGGCTCTTTCGTAATCATCTTTAGCCTTTTCAAGGGAAACTTCATAGACTTTGATATTTTCATTGTCATAATTAAGTTTTGCTTTTACCTGTTCCAGTTGGGATTGCGACTGGATAAGCATTGCCTGGGTCTGGTTTTTTTGAGCAAGTAAATCCAGACTGTCGAGATCAACCAGCATTTTACCTTTCTTTACTGTATCCCCTTCTATTGCATTCAGCCGGCCAATTCTTCCAAGAATTTTAGAACTTATTTGAACATTGTCAGATTCAATATGTGCATCATCTGAAGAGATATACATCGAATAATCACGATACCAGTACCATATGCCAAAAAAGACAAGTAATACTATTACCAGAAGTGGAAGGTAAATTTTTAACTTACCTGTAGATGTACCGTTTTGAGCCATTGTGTCTGAATTTGAGTCAATAAAATTCAATTATTACTTTAAATAAATCTGTGCAAATTTACATGTTTTATTGGACAAATTTCTCTGTATGCTGTATGGAAAAGTTATCATATGATCAAATGTTTATTTATTCAACAACTATCATTTCATGAATTTTCAGAGTTGGAACCGAACATTGGATGAGACCGTCCCGGTAGGTAAAGTGCACGATTGTATTCTCCGGCTGAAGCATCACTTTTGCAGGTTTCTTTTCCATCCGGATGCCAATCTGCAAGGGACCCAGAATCGGGATTTCGTCATGAACCATCACCTTTTCATTATCATGGGGTCCACCTGCATTGACCAGATTGACAATCAGCATCTCCTTTTTCCGGTTCAGGGTTACATCCACATAATGTGAACCTGTCACTGTGACTGCGGGGTTGGGAAATATTTCTTTTACCAGCGCTGCCAGGAAATCCCGCAGAACAGGCGCAGAGCGATTTGTGTATGCCTGGCCCATTTCGAGGTGCGTGGCTGCAATTACTCCTTTCCCGAAAGGAGTAATTGTTGCAGCGATCTCTGAAGGTCCATCCATGTCAACAGCCCGAAAATATCGTCCAAAACTCTTCACTCCCGGACCCAAATCTACTCCCTGTGAGAGCGACATCAGTTCGGCAATCCAACGATTGTACTCAAGTCCGTTGTTCTTCACGCCAGGAGTAGCCTTTACCTTCAGATTTAGTTCGTCGTTGAACAGGCTGGAGGAATTTGGGCCAATCAGCAACAATTTCCCTCCCTGCGACACATAGTCAAGTAACTTTTTCTTAAAATCAGGTGTTATGGTTTCCCATTCGGGATAAATCAACAGTGGGTATTGGTTGATATCATTCAACTGATGCTCGGCCACAATATCGACTACATACTGGGAGGCAAGCAGGTTTTGCATGATCCCTTTCAAGGGTGTCAGTTCCTTGTCAAAACCACCAAAAAGCCTGTTTGTTTTCGTATAGAGGGCATTTGTCGACAATATCAGGCCGATCTGTGGAACACTTTTCACATTTTGGCACCAGGGCTGCCTTTCACGACAGAACTTAGCTGCTTCCGAAAGCAAAGGTATCATCCAGTTGTAAATGGACCCATCCCTTTTTTGCTGAAGGTAAATCTGAACCCCTCCCCCGAGTGAAATTACCGTCGCCAGTTCCCGTTCAATCTGCGGCGCGCTCTTTACGCTTTGCGTGCCTTCTTCATTGCCAATCCACGAAAATCCCCAGGCCATTAGATCCCATGGCTTTCCCTGGTTCCTGATGAATCTGGCTTCGCTTCTGGCACTGTTCATGCTGTTAAGCGCCGCGAAATCGCCTGAGATAAAATCTACGGGTATGGAAACTTTTTCGGGCATAAGTGTCGAAAATGCCCAGTTACTGGCCACCTGAAATTTTGGATTGTAAGCATGAAGAGCATTTGTATATTTGGTCACATATGCTTTGAAACCATCCCTGCTGAATTCCTGGAATTCCTTCCAATTGGGATCCCCGGGCTTGTGAGGTATTTCTGTTATACCGGTTTTTTCCTCAAACAATGCCAGAGTTTTCGGAGCATAATCCAATTGGTGCGCCCAGCAATCTCCATCCACCCAGACGCCATCCACTCCATACACGGAGGAAAGCTCCTTCAGCTGCGGAATCAGCAGGGAATCGGCATAATTTCCGAAAACAGAAGTGTTGTTTTTTGAGGCAACGCCATCGGCGCCAATGGCAGCCCATTGCGGATGCAGTTCAACCGAGCGTGAATCCCATACACCGGAATAATGCAGATAGAGCGAAACTCCTCTGGATGCGGTCACATTCCTCCAAATTCTTAACTGGTCTTTCACGAATCCCGGAACCGGGTTGCCAACTTTTGTTGGATAACTTGAATAACCGGGATGACCCTTGCAATCCACCTGGATATAATCAGGTTTGACCCTGTCAATCAAATTATTGACCATCGCTGAATCAACATTTTTTCCAACTTCCTTGCAATCCGGACCGGCGTGGAAATCAAAATGCAGTCCAAAATAACTGTGAGCCCTGTCCAGTCGGGGCGGTGGAGTTGTTTGTGCAGACAGATTGAAAATCGTTAATGCAATAATAATTGTCAGTAAATTTTTCATGGAATTTGATAAAAATATCGGGGTATGAATTTACATAACTATTTGACAATTGACCGATGACTATGACTTGTCTTCACGCATATAACTGAAAAATTTAAATGGATACAGAAATAGACTATAATAAAATCAGAAAAACTGAAAAATTTAAGAAAATGTTCGAAAATGACAGTCTGGGATGTTAACTCTGAACCAACAAAACTTTTATCTTTGTCGGGTTTAAAGATTAATCAATCGGTCAACATGCGACTAACCAAGTATTTTTTACTGATCATCCTTTGTTCTGTTAGCAATTTATTGTTTGCAAGGGCTCCCGTATTTGCTGAAAAAGATTACTTCAACCATCCGCCAAGGGTCATACGGGTCTGCTGTGCTTTTGGTACAGATCTCCGAATATCGATCATTCCTTTTGCAAAATTGAATCATCTGACCAGTGCCGAGCTATTGGGAACCCACCGGTACCTCGGGGATAAAGAAGAAAAAAATGGGATACTCTACTCCAGAAGGGGTGGATTCATCGATTTAGGGCATCTCCGCGATTATGTGGACTGGACAGCCTACATTTATAATCTGGAAAAGAGAAGTCAGCGTGAAGGTGAAATGCATATCAATCTGGCTTTTGAAGCCGGTGAGAAGTTCCTGATAATTAAAATTCCTGCTTCTGAAAAAGAGGAAGATCTTATTAATTTGGCTGGAAGGATTGCTTACGATCTCTCCATCTGGCACGAAATAACTTCCTGGTTCGGGGCAAGCTCTGTTCCACTTATATCAGAAAAATTTTCAAGTTTTTCGCTCGAGGATGCCTATTCAAACGTTCTGGGTACTAAAATAGCAGAAGAAGCAATCAAAAGTAACCTGCCATACGAAACTGCAGTCACAGAAATAATCAAAAACACATTGAATGATCTGGAAGCAGTTTCAAGCAAGGAAGAGACCATTCAGGCCTATGAAGCGGTCAGAGATATTTGGTGGACCAGAAAAAAGCCGCTGCCTTGCAATAAAATAATGATACAGAGGAATATCGGAGTGTATCCTTCCGTATCGCCAATGATCGTACCCGGATGGGAAAGCAAAACGAAGGGTTCGCTAACACTGGCAATCGCCGAAACAACAAATGATGGAATTCCCCTATCAGAATTTTATACGTTGGGTTTCAATACGAACTGCCACATTCCCGTAAAAAAAATCTTTCCAGGCAGAATTGATAAAATGTTAACCCAGAAAGATTTCCCCGGGGTTCTGGATTATATCGCTGCCGATATGCAAAAAAAGAACTTCCACGTCAAAAGGTAGTGATGAACGGAAAACATAACCTCCTCACATCAAACAGCCGGCCATCGAAGAAAAGTGGTCTTGCCAGCCATCTTTCAGGATATTCCATCCTGCTTGGATCTCAGTCACCAAGAAGGAAAGAGTTATTTGCGGGGCTGAATCTTCCGTTTTATATAGAAGTCAGGGAGGTAGATGAATTGTTCCCTGCTGGTCTGAATCCAATTGAAGTGCCTGAATATCTTGCCGTTTTAAAAGCTGTTCCATTTAAAGATGATTTCAAACGGGATCTTCTGCTTATCACTGCAGATACAATAGTTTTAATTGATAATCAAGTACTTGGGAAACCACTCGATTACGAACATGCTTTTGAAATGCTTAAGCAGTTATCCGGCAGAAAACATGTTGTCATTACCGGTGTCTGTATAACTTCTGCAAACAAGCAGATCACTTTCTCTGATCATACGGATGTTTGGTTTAAATCATTAAATGATGACGAAATTGATTATTACCTTACCCATTACCAACCGTATGACAAAGCCGGTTCCTATGGTGTGCAGGAATGGATCGGATACGTAGCCATTGAGAAAATGGAAGGTTCCTATTTCAATGTGATGGGGCTTCCGATCCAGCGCTTGTATGAAGAGCTGCTTAAATTTTAAATAATTGGAACGAATTGAAGGACAAATTTGGATTTTCGATTTTCGATTTTGGAATACTGGGATACATATTTTATGCAATCCAATTTGAAATCGACTAATTTTCAGGAAGGCTTAAATATCATTTCCAGTCAATCGAAAATCAAAAATCAAAAATTTCTTAGTGTTTGTTTTGCAAGATTCCTGCTTTTTTCAGAAGCCTGTATTCATGTTCAAAATTGGGGGTAAAGATCCCCTTTCCCAGGTTACGATCGACTTCTGAGAACTTCCAGAATTTGCCATCTGCAATTTCGCTAGATCCATGCGCAGAAGGTTTTCCACTGAAGGTGACAAAACTATAAACCAATTCTGATTCCATTTCTGAATCCCAGCGGTAATTCAAAGCCGGGATTGCCTCAAATCCCTGAAGACCGATTTCCTCCATTGCCTCACGTTTCAGCGAATCTTCAATATTTTCACCGTAAGCAAGATGTCCACCAACCGCGGTATCCCATTTGCCGGGTTGAACCAATTTATCGTCTGCCCTTTTTTGCAGGAAGATGGATTGGTTTCTATCAAGAAGATGCATATGTACAACAGGATGCAAGGTTTTGGATCCATTGTGGCAATAGGAGCGTAGCGCTTTCCCAAGGATTCGGCCTTGTTCATCGACCATTGGAAGCCATTCTTCTGCATCCTGGTAAGTTGGAATATTTCTTGCCTTTATTTTTTGTCTGATCAGTTCGAACCCCAGATAAGCCCCCATCATGATAAATAACAGGAAACTGCTGACGAAGGCCCAAAACTCCTTACTCATGAAAAAGGCAGTCCACAAAACAAGGAAGGTATGGATCAATACGATCCAGAACATCACCCAAAGATTTTTTCTGAAAAGATCCTTTTGATTTTCATTCATCTTCATCCCACTCAGATACCTTTGGGACATGGAGCCCAAAGGGTCGATCCGGCTGAAAAGCGATAAAGCGATCACTGCTACCAAAACCAGATCAATCATGGCCGGTTTTACCTTGAAAAAGATTTCGTTTTCGAAGAGATAGGATAATGACGAGAGGAAAATCAGCAGGAGTGTATCCAAAAATACAAAGCGATCCAGTTTTTTCTCCCGTACCCAGGTGACCAGCATTTCTGCCAAACCAATCGTTACAGCCACAGCCAGGCCAACTTTCATTCCCCAGATCTCATCCGCCAGGATAAAAACCAGCAGGGGAATTAACCCGGGTATCATCTTTTTGATCAAGGCAGATTTTTCAGTTGAGAATAAACTTCGGAACCTTTTGAATCGTTCGGAATGTATCGGATGTTCTGTAAACTCTCTGGACGGTCACATAAAATACCAGCGTTGAATAGGCCGGGATTGTACCCGTAGCAGTGCCGGAATAGCCTATCTTGGAAGGAATAATCCATTTGGCCACACCTCCAACTTTCATCAACTTGATGGCTTCATTCCATCCTGTTATAACTGAAGTAGAGCCGACTGTAAAACCGAATGGTTCGTAATAGCCTGATGTGTCAAACTCATATCCATCCTGAATACCCATCGTATCGTTGTTTTCAATCAGGTAACCTCGATAGAAGACTTTCACATAGTTGGTGTCCGTGATGGCAGCACCCGTTCCCTCTTTCGTACTGAAATAGTACAATCCTGACGCAGTTGGGGAAGCACCATTGTGAAATTTATCTATGTATTTAGCCAACAATGTTTTCTCATCTTCAATCTGTGTTTGAAGTGTTGTTTTCTTACAGGAAGCAAAGCCAATTACAAAGAGCAGAAACAATACCAGATAAATATATTTAACCAACTTCATCAGCAGAATATTTTCGTTTTCGTGTATTTCTTCAAATACGGGTACAAGGATACAAAATGTTCGCGATCTTCTCAACTTTTGACGGTTCATTTGAGCTAATCCCTGCAAAATTAACCAAATTTAACCCTGAGCCAAACCAGGGAGATAAAAATTATGCTTCGTCACCCGTATGACAAGCAAGTTCTTTGGCATATTTTGGCAATAAATTGATGAATTGTTTAACGGCTTCCGAGAGAGATAACCTGGACTCACCTCCTGCGGCATTGTGGTGTCCACCCCCGTTAAAATGACTTGCGGAGAATTGATTGACGGCAAAATGACCCTTCGACCGAAGTGAGATTTTGATCTTTTCCTCCGTTTCAAGAAATAAGGCTGAGAAAACTATTCCTTTGATCGAAAGAGGGTAATTCACAAAACCCTCCGTATCGCCCATTTTAAAATTGTATTTTCTGAGTTCATCACGCGATAAGGCAATGATTGCGGTGTGGTACTCCTGGAACACCTCCATTTTTTCAGACAAAGAATATCCCAGCATGCGTAACCTCTCTTCACTGATTGTGTTGAACAGAGCCTCATGTATTTTGTCCGGATCAGCACCCATTTCAATCAGGTCGGCAACAGCCCTGTATAGTTCGGGCCGTCTTGCATTGTGGTTGAATGAGGCTGTATCCGCAATGATCCCTGTCAGCAAAGAGCCCGCACCAAGGGCATCCAGGTAATGTGACCAGCCCATTTTTAGTACAAAATCATAGACCAACTCAGCCGTGGAGCTGACCGAAGTATCTGAAAACAGGAAAGGAGTTTCGATCAAGGGTTGCGGATGGTGATCAATCAAGACGATTTTCCCTTTTGGATTCTCCAGGTATTTTTTGATCTTACCCACTCTTTTGATGTCATTAAAATCAAGGATGAACAGCAAGTCGGCTTCAATGATGTACTGACTTGCCTTCTTTTCATGCTGCTCATAAATGATCCAGTTATGATGGTTGTTTAAATCAGGTACAATTGGAGGAAAATCAGTTGGAAACACAACAACCGAACTAAAGCCCGCGTTTTGCAAAACACAGTTCAGTCCCAGGGATGATCCAAGCGCATCACCGTCAGGATTTGCGTGTGTCAGTATCACCACTTTTTTTACGTTTTCTTTCATCCACGTTAAAAGTGAATGACAGATCTTATTATCGATATTGGTCATAATCTTAAATGTCTACCAGATCACAAAAATAGTCTATTCCTAACTTGATTTATTGCTATTTTTACCTCAAATTTTAAAAACAGAAAAATTCAACTAAAATGGCACAGAATCTAACTTTTACAATGATCAAACCATGCGCAGTGCGTAACCAACACATAGGTTCAATACTGAAAATGATTTCAGATCGAGGCTTTCGGATCAAAGCCATGAAACTTACCCAAATGACCCGCGCAAATGCGGAAGCTTTCTATGGCATCCATGCAGGAAAACCGTTCTTTGAAGGCCTGGTCGAATTTATGTCATCTGGTCCGATCGTGGCTGCAATCCTGGAAAAGGAAAATGCCATTGCCGATTACCGAGAGCTTATCGGTGCAACCAATCCGGCCAATGCAGCTCCCGGGACCATTCGTCAGCTTTACGCAGAATCATTTACGGCCAATGCAGTTCATGGCTCCGACAGCGATGAAAATGCGTTGATTGAAGGTTCATTTTTCTTCTCGGAAATGGAACAATTTTGAGGATAACATCAAATTTGAAGATGTGGAAATTTGAAAATTGAAATACCTTCCACTTTTATATTTAGAACAATTCTAAATTATTGTTTTTCAGACGGAAAGGTTCAAAAAAAATAAAAAGTAAAACGTAGGAGTGAACCTATTTAAGATAAATTCCGTACAAAAAAGAAGAAAATAGACCATTGATTTTATTCAAATCATGGTGAAATATTAAAAAAAATACAGATGAAAGAAAGTTCAGTTAAAATTACATTTGCCGGTAATCCTTTGACCTTACTGGGAAATGAAATCAAGGTAGGCGACAAAGCCCCTGATTTTGTCGCCGTTGGTGCAGGATTAGCCCCTTTTAAACTTTCCGATGTTGCCGGGAAGACCGTTGTGATTGCCATTTATCCTTCCATCGATACAGGCGTTTGCGCAGCCCAGAACAGAAGGTTTAATGCCGAAGCGAATCAGATGAAAGACGTTGTGGTTCTTTCAATTTCCTGTGACCTGCCATTTGCGCAATCCCGCTTTTGTGCTGCCGAAGGACTTGAGAATATCAAAACCATCTCCGACCACAAGGATCTTGATTTTGGCCAAAAATATGGATTTTGGATCAAAGAACTTAGATTACTTGCCCGTGGAACTGTTGTTATTGATAAAACAGGCATTGTAAGATATGTTGAATATGTTTCTGAAGTTACGCACGAACCTGATTATGAAGCCGCTCTGGCTGTCGTAAAAAGTTTGTAAGCATTTAGATATTAGCTGTTAGCAATTAGCAATACCCAAAAGCTAAAGGCTAACAGCTAATTGCTACTTAAACAGCAAGCAAACCGGCTTAAACGCATTAATCTGGTCGGTGAAAGTCAGTAATCCTGTTTCAGCATTGCGTTTAAATGCAGCAATATTATTGGTATTCTGATTGGCAACAAGCAAATAATCACCCTCTGGAGTTAAGGTGAAATTGCGCGGCATTTCTCCCATTGTATCTTCATGACCAATCAATTTGATTTTTTCTTCTTTCGCCAGGACCGAAAATATGGCAATCGTGTTCATTCCCCTGTTGGAAACATAAAGATAATCAGCCTCAGGTGAAAGATGAATATCAGCACAGGTATTGGGTTGAGAATAACCGGCAGGCAGTGTTGAAACGGTTTCCACAATTTTAAAATTGCCGTTTTCCAACAACTGAACGACAGAAACACTGTTGCCTAATTCGTTGGCAACAAAAAGCAATTTTCCATTGGGATGAATCGCCATATGCCTTGGTCCGCTACCCGGAACCATCCTGATTTCAGGGTATTTAAATGGTTTCAGCGTGAAGGTAGTCTTATCGATGGTATAGACTTTTACCTGATCAATCCCCAGGTCGGCAACAAAAATACGTTTCCCGCGTGGCTCAAAAAGCGCGCTGTGTACATGCGGTTTGTCCTGTCTATCCGCCACCGGCCCATTACCGGTATGCAGGTCGGCCGACAATACCTCCGACAACTCCCCTTCGGGTGTGATACGCATCAGCGTAACATTTCCTTCTGAATAGTTGGAAGCGACTACTGCTCCCTCTTCATTCACAGCGACATGGCATGGATGCGCACCCCCGCTGGAAACTTTGTTGACGGAAGTTAAATTACCTGATTCATCCACGTTGAAAAGTTCAATGTAACCCATGCTTTGGTTGCTTTCTTCACGGGTCTCTCTTACCGACAACAAATGTTTCCCGTCTTTAGTCAATGCCAGATAAGACGGATTTTCGGAAAGAACCGCAAGTCCGTTGCTATGCAACTTTCCTGTTGTTGTATTTAATCCAAACCTGTAGATCCCTTCACTTCCGTTATCCGTATAAGTTCCAACATAAAAATGCAGTATATTCCCGGATGGAACTGTCTGCGAATGGGTTGTCATTGCCAGTGAAAGAATCAGAAAAGGCAATACTAAAATCTTCATGATCATATTTGTTTATTAAATTGACAATTGACAGTGGACAATTGTCAATGATGATTTTGGCTATAAAATTGAGAACTGATAGCTAATTTAGTAATTCATTCTGAATTTATAAGTTCCCGAACCTACCTTACAAAAATATTTTCCATCTTCAGATTTGCTTAGTATTACACTTTCCCTGTTTTCAGTAACATGAATGCCCTCCTTTACAGGAAAAAAAACTGTAGCATCTGCGTTGGTAGGTATCTCAACTTCCATCTCAAGATCGCCATTCGCCTTGTTCCAATTACTTTTAATAAGTCCATAGGGAGAATTGTAGCTCGTTTTTACATAAGTTATATCGCCAACAACTTCTGGACGAATTATGATGTGCTTGAAAGCAGTTCCATTATCCTCCTGCTTGATACCACCCAACCCTGTATAAAACCATTCCATCAAATGTCCGAGCATCAGGTGGTTGTTGGATACTTCTTCCAGGGCAGGCCAGGATTCGGTCAGGGCTGTTGCTCCTTTTTTGAGCTGGAATCCATAGCCAGGCAAGTCGTTCCGGAAATTCATGTCAAACAATACCTGCGAACCACCGTTTTCCTCAAGGGCTTTCACTAGAAAATGAAAACCAACATCACCTGCGGTCAACGCATTGCCTGATTTAGCTATATTCTTTACCAGATTACTGAATACTTCTTTTCTGTCCTGATCTTCAACAAGTCCTACACACAATGGCATTGCCATGGATGTCTGACTTCCGGTTGAATAAATTTTCGTGCCGGCAATGAAGAATTTCGCATTAAAGGATGTTTTCACCTGGCTGGCAAGTACATCCATATTTTTAGCCTCTGTTTCTTTATTACACACCTTCAACATCCTGGCAAGCAATTGTATGTCATAATAGTAGATTGCAGTTGCCGTCAGGGATTTTGGAGTTAACTGGGCTATTCCCGGTGATTTTGGTCCATAATCATACCAGTCGCCCAAACCATGTGAGAGGATGTTGTCTGTTGCTTTGGTACCCAGATAAGCCACATACTTTTGCATCATGGGCAATGCTTCTTCCAGACCAGACTTATCACCATACCATTGCCAAAGTAACCAGGGAAGCAAAACTGCCGCACTACCCCACTCCGGGGAGTCCCTGAATCCACCAACAAACTGCACATATTCCGGTGCAATGTCAGGAACCAGACCATCCGGGGTCTGGGCATCGATCATATCCCTGACAGCCTTTCTGTATAAGGCACAAAGATCATAATTGTAATGCAGCGAAGCACCCATCAGGTAGGTTTGCTCCAGCCAGCCCAGTTTTTCGCGATGCGGACAGTCAGTTACCACACTTTGCAGGTTGCTTCGTACAGCCCAGTCAATCAGGGTATATATCTGATTGAATAGTTGATTTGAACAGGTAAATTCACCTGCCTTGGGGGATGAATTGCAGGTATGAAGCATATCCAGTTGAATTATTTTCGGCAAATCGCTGCTTGTTGCCAACTTTTCAGGAACTGCGCCTTCTACCATTACATACCTGAATCCGTAATAGGAAAACCTTGGACACCAGACCTCCACACCATCACCCTTCAATGTATAAGTGAAATAGAAAGGGGCTCCTGATGCTTTTTGATTGATTGCCTTGTCCTTCGTGATCAATTCTCCGGGTGTCAGTTTGATCACGGAGCCCTTTTTCCCCGAGACTTTCAACGCTACGATTCCCGAGCAATTCTGGCCGAAGTCATACAAATACTTACCAGGAAACGGTTGATCAATTTTCTTCACTTCGATGACCTGATTCACGGTTACCGGATAGCCTATTTCGGAAGAAAGCCGGCCCGTTGGCACTGATGCCAGGATGGCTGATTTCCAGCCCGAATCGTCGAAACCTGGAAGATTCCAACCCGGCTGGTCGAGTGTGGCATCGTAGTCTTCCCCGCCGTAAATGCTTGCATACAAAATTGGTGAAGATGTACATTTCCAGTCTGTGCCGGAAACTACTTCGGATGTGCTGCCATCTTCGTAGGTAAGGTTCAACTTGCTGATAACTTTGGGATAACCAAATGCAACGACAATCTTGCGGTATCTTTCACGGTTGATGTTGTAAAATCCGTTGCCAACAATTACGCCGATGGCATTTTTACCCTGTTTAACCTGGGAGGTTACATCATAAACATTGTAGAAACAGGTTTTGTCGTAATCCGTCCAACCTGGTGACAGGAAACTTCTTCCGATTTTATCCCCATTGATGTAGGCTTCATATTGTCCTAATCCACTGATATATAGAGTTGCATTAATTACCTTTTTGGTTGCTGAAAATTCACTCCTGAACATCGGAACAACACTTCTGCGAATACCCTTGTTCCCAAGTTTATCTCCCGAACCATGAATTCCAGGCACGATTTTCATGGAATCAGGCAAATTTTCATATCCTATCCAATCGGCATGTCCCCAATCCCGGGCAGATAAAAGTCCCATTTTGAAAGAAGCCTGTTCACTCCAAACCAACTCATGACCTACCTGATCTGCAATTCTGACCTTCCAGAAGTATTTCTTGCCTGAAGCCAAAACAGTTCCTTCGTAAGGTATCTGAACGGAACAATCGGATAACACAACCTTGGTATCCCAACAGTTGCCAATGTCTTTTTGGAGATAATCGGGCGAATCAGCCACAAGAATATGGTAGGAAGTCTGTTTTACATTCCTGTCGGATGAGTTGATCATCCAACTGAATCTGGGCGATTTTTCGGCTATGCCTATCGGGTTTACCATGGATTCACATCGCAAATTGACAACAGAAACCGTGTTCCCGGCAACAAGCATCGTTCCAAGCAATAGAATGATCGCCATTAGCTGAATTTTTAATGTACTCATTGAATGTTAATTAGTTTATTAAAAAGTTCTTCAGAAACCCTGAATGCTGTGCCATGCCTTACTCCTTGCGGAAAAGATACGTGGTCCGAGACATCTTCCCAAACCTTCATGTCCCTTGATCTTACAGCTCCGTATTTATGATCCCGGTACTTGTCAAAATAAACATAGACATACGCTCCTATTTCGAGTGCTGTAGGTCCTTCTGCCCAATAGTTGCCTGTTATCGGAGGTGAAACCTGAGTTGGATAGGGTCCGAAGGCATTTCCGGATGAGGTTACCCGGACGTTTTTTTCGGGAGGATTTGGATTCTCATTTTTTAAAAACATGTAATAAACATTCTTTCTTAAAATGATCGTAGCATCGATGACGCTGAAATCCGGATTGAAAAACATCCTTGTTGTACTAAAATCTTTAAAATCAGAGGTGGTTGTACAATACATCCTGTGATTCAGTCCTTTCTCCTTTTCTGAGTCTGCAATATCTGAATGCCGGCCAGGAATGGTTGTTGCCCAAAAAATAATCCAGTTTTGGTTCTGCAGATCATAAACCATTTCGGGTGCCCAGCAATTTTTGGCAATGGGTTCGGTGGCCATTACGGGAACCGGCGTCTGCACGGACCAGTTTACCAAGTCTTTGGAAGAGGCGTATCCAATCTGACGCTCTTTCCAGCTGCAGGTCCATACCATGCGGAAAATACCGTCCTTCCCCGGTAGGATGAAAGGATCACGCATCAGTTTGTCTGCTCCAACTGTTGGTTTGAGGAATGACTTGCCATTGTTCAGAACTTTCCAGTTCAATCCATCCGTACTGTATGCCAGGTGTAAACCGTCCTGTCCATTCTCAGTGAAATAGGAGAAAATGTAGTGGTTGTCCTCTCCTTTGCAAACCAAAGCAGAAAAAATAAGGAATAGAAACAGGTATCGCATGTCTTTCTGTTTAAGCGTTCAAAAAGTAACTATATTTTGTATTTTTGTTAGTGAAGTTGGTCAAGCCCTCACAAATATAATCAGCAGACAATCAACTCAAGCAAATAACCAATATTTTCTGTTCTACCACAGCAAATTCTAACTCAATAAGGAATGAAAAATCTAATTCTATTTTCAATGATTATTTTAGCATCGTGCACGACTACCGTGAAGAATGAACAGATCACGGCAGCCAATTCGCGACCAAATGAAAGCTCCATCCATGCGGCCATCGATTCACTGATCTATAAATACGGAGCTTCCAATACGCTTCCCATTGAAAAAGGGGTGAAGCATGCGGCTTCCTTATGGACCAATGCGGATGGCAGTAACAGTGAGTTCATCCATTTTTGCACAAAAAACTTTATCGCTGATTCCAAAAACAAATCACTGTTGTTGGACAAATTATCCAATTATTTTGAGTCACTCGACGGACATTTCAATAAGATCACCTTGGATCTCAAGCAGAATGTGGACCTGAACAACGGAGAACTGCTTGATATCGACAAGACATTCAGCGGCTATTCGGTAAGTGCACATCTTCAGGACGATCTGTATGCCAATAAAATTGCCTTTGTGGTTGCACTCAACTTTCCCTATTGCACGTTAAAAGAGAAGGAAAGTGAGGGTAAAAACTGGAGCCGCTCCCAATGGGCCGCCGCCCGTTTGGGTGATCGGTTTGTATCCCGGGTACCTGGCGAAGTGAACCAGGTAGTGGCCAAGGCAAACTCCGATGCAGATATTTATATTGCAGAATACAACATTCAAATGGGTTCTCTGCGAACAGAAGAGGGTGTTCAGCTATTTCCTGATAAGATGTCCTTGTTGTCGCACTGGAACCTGCGCGACGAAATCAAAGCCGATTATGCCGACAAGGACAAAGGACTGGTCAAGCAGCAGATGATTTACAAGGTAATGCAACATATTATTAAACAGGATATTCCTGCCAAAGTGATCAACAATCCGGCTTTTATCTGGAAACCTGTTTCCAATCAGGTATTTCAGGATAATAAGGTCATTTCGTGCGAAGCTGAAGCCAATGCGAGGTACCAGCAGATTCTGAACAATTTTCATGCAGAACAGGCTGTCGATCCATACGAACCGGACAGAAACACCTTCATTCAACGAAAATTCTCAGGAGAAATGGAGATACCCCAGGAAGAAGTTGAAGCATTGTTTGATCATTTCCTGAGATCCCCACAATTGATCCAGGTAGGCAAGATCATTTCCGAAAGACTTGGTCGTAAACTGGAAGCCTTTGATATTTGGTATGATGGATTTAAGGCAAGAAGCGAATTTCCACAGGATCAGCTTAACAGCATGACAACCAAGAAATACCCTGATCCGAAAGCATTCGAAAAGGACATACCAAATATGCTGGGCAAACTTGGCTGGAGCAAGGATCGTGCAGCCTACATTGCAGACAAGATTGTAGTCGATCCTGCCCGTGGCTCAGGGCATGCCTGGGGTGCCGGAATGAAAGGTGAAAAATCGCATTTGCGCACACGCGTGGCATCTACCGGTATGGACTACAAGGGATACAATATTGCCGTTCATGAGTTTGGTCACAATGTTGAACAAACAATTTCCATGTATGATATTGACAATTATAACATGAACGGGGTTCCGAGTACCGCCTTTACCGAAGCGCTTGCTTTTGTCTTTCAGAGCCGCGACCTTTTCCTTCTGGGATTAAATGGGGAAAGCAAGAATCAAAAGGCCCTCACTGCGCTGGATGCATCGTGGACCCTGATGGAGATTATGGGTGTTGGCTTGGTAGATATGCGCACCTGGAAATGGATGTACAGCAATCCAAAGGCGACACCTGAAGAATTAAAAAAAGCCGTAATCCAAATCTCAACGGAAGTTTGGAACAGCTATTTTGCTCCTGTAATCGGCGTCAGGGATCAGCCTATACTTGCCATCTATTCTCACATGATATCCAATCCGCTCTATCTCGCTGCCTATTCTTATGGACAAATCATAGAATTTCAGCTAGAAGACTTCCTGAAAGGGAAAAAATTCTCTGACGAAATTGACCGGATATTCAAACAGGGAAAATTGATACCTCAGCTTTGGATGGAAGGTGCGGTTGGGAACAAGATCTCCGTCGACCCCATCCTGAAGCAATTGGACGAAGTACTTACGACCTACAAATAATAATTGGACAGGGTTGAATAACATGTCGCGCAAAGAACGCAAAGG
>CAIUUO010000213.1 GCA_903902325.1 uncultured Bacteroidia bacterium | reverse complement strand
GTTTGTTTTAAGATTATCTATAATGATACAAAAGTAAATTTTTATTTTATATCGCAAGCGATATAAATTTATATTTTTTGCTCTTTTTGCAATGACAATGAGAGAAAACCCTTAAATTGCATACGCATTTGTTCAAGCTTTGAGATAGATTAACCCAATCAAATAAAGCAATGATACTTACCATTGATATTGGAAATTCCAACATTGTTTTCGGAGTAGCTGGTCAAAAGGAATGGCTGAAAATCTGGAGAATACAGACAGATTCATCCAAGACTGCAGATGAATACGAAGTGATTTTCAGATCATTGTTTGATAGTTCCGGCATTAATCCGGGTGAAATCACCAAAACCATTCTGAGTAGTGTGGTTCCGAGTCTGATCAGGCCGTTCAGGGAGATGCTGGTTCGTCTGCTGAATCATTCTCCGCTGCTTGTTGAACCTTCCATGTTTCACAAATTGCCTGTAGAGATATTGAAGGCGGATGAGATAGGTACCGATATCGTAGCCGATGCAACGGCCGCCTATATTCGTTACGGGGGACCCTGTATGGTGGTTGATTTTGGGACTGCCCTGACTTTCACCACCATCGGCAACAGCGGAAGAATCCTGGGTGTGGCTATCGCGCCCGGATTATTGACCGCACTGAAGTCATTAACAGGAAATACGGCTCAGTTACGCGATGTACAACTGATGGCTCCACCCTCCGTTTTGGGAGATAGCACCATTCATGCCATACAGTCAGGTATCGTTTTGGGTTTCGCCGGGTTGGTTGATTCGATGGTTACCCGAACTGAAGTGGAGCTTTCTGAGAAGTTGACTGTCATTGCGACAGGAGGATTGTCGGCTATTTTGCAAAACGTTTCTGCAAGGATACAGATCATTGATGAGAATCTGACCCTTGACGGGCTGAAATACATGGCGGATCATTTTTGATTTGTGAAGTTTTTCGGCTCAGAATCCCACGCCGAATCCAATGCTGTAAAATGGGACTCCACCACTGTAAGGAGAATGTTCGTTTTGAATGACATCAAACAGGATTTGTGTGTTCAACCAGGTATTTTGAGAAATCTGCTGACTGAAGCCGCCACCCAAAAACAAAAATGGGACCCAATAGTGCGTATTACTTCCATTCGCATGGTAGTTGTCGTATTTCATTTCAGAGAATTCGGCATGGAAATAAAACTGTGGAAAGAGCCTGTACCTGCCAAATAGACTTCCCCCGTAGTTGCTTTCCTTGTAATTGTATCCAGAATAGGTATTGTCACTAATGTATTCATAGGTTAATATTGCACCTGCCGATAATTTCGGAGTAATTTTATAGGCAATCAACGGTTCTATACCTACGGAGGTGTAACTTCCGAGGGTCAGATTTAAATATCCACCATAGTAATATTTTGTTTCCTTAACTATTTGACTCACTGAAGTTGTATCCCTGATAACCTTAATAGTATCCTGCGCTTGACTTACCATAGAGATCAACAACAAAAACAGCAATAATCGGAAGGTTCCCATCTTATTTAGAATTGCTTTTAAAGGCCAAATATAAAAATAAGATGGTTGAATTATATCTTATAGGAATCCCGGATCGAAAACCGGATTATTCCCTGGAGAGCTAAACTCAGGAAAGCAGCTTTTACTTTGGAAAAGTGATGGTCTTCATATACCACAATCCTAATCTTGGTGAATATATAATTAGGCACTTTGCCTATCAGGTTGAATAGCTTCAGGAATATTTTTTTAAAAACCCAAATTTAGCTCGTTTTATTCTGTTTATTAAAAAAAGCAGATTTATTGAATGTTAACTTAATGATACTATATTAACTACATCCTAAAAAAATTGCACATATTAATTTCTGTCTGGCATGTTTGAATCTCCCAATTTGCATGAGATTATTTTAGTTTATTACACGAATTTATTCCAACACCTGCATGGAAGAAAATATTTTGGTGCAAATTTTTAAAATACTGAAAGAATGGGATTTAGCAACTTTAATTCATTGTGGATTCATCCGAACGATCGATTTTTAACTTCAATTCCTGCTTTTCCATAACTCTTCAAAATTTGTCGGAAAATTTGTAGCTGCTTCATGTTAATTTTAGATTATCATGAATAATCAGAAAGATTAAGTAATTGTAAAATAGAAACATAAATATATCTGATTCGTTAGTGTAATTGTATTTAAACATCAATTATTAAAAAAGACAACAAAAATGAAGAAGTTATTAGTAGGATCGCTGACGTTCCTTTTCGTTCTGGGCTTGACTCAATTTATTGCCAGAAGTGCAACAAACGGTACAGTAATCGCAAAAGAAACTAAATATAGCGCAAATTATTCCAAAGGGTTTGAAGCAGGGAATGGAAATGCTTTGACCATGAAAAGGTTTCATTCAGATTTTGGAATGTTATCCAGTGCTGTATGGGAAAAATCCAGGACTTTAGACAAGGTCACTTTTACGAAGGATGGCTCCAAAATGGTGGCATATTATAATTCACATTCCAGATTAGTCGGAATAGGTACAGATGCAGATTCCTCCGTGATGCCGGACCAGACGCTTGCCGAGATCAAAGTCATATACAAGGACTATAAAATTGGTTCTGTGATCTTCTTTGACAACAATGAAACCAATGCAACTTCAAAATTGGTTTACGGTACCAGGTTAAAGGAAGAGAATTACCTTTTGGAACTTTCCAGCGACAGCAAAAAAATTATTATCAGGGTTAATGTCAAAGGCGGGAAAGCAGTTATCAATCAAATCTGAACAGGATAGATCCAAAGTGAAGGGGTTTTTTTAACCACTTAGGACTCAAAGTCGAACAACAAAGGGCACAAAGTATATTTGATCAATGATATACATTTGTGTCCTTTTGTTATCAATGGGATTTCTTTCATTATTTTTGGTCAGTTATTTTACTATTCACCTTTTAAAAGAAACCGGTTATGGCAGAAGAAAAGAAAGAAAGATGGTTGACCTATATGGCGATCACCACAGTTTTAATTGCGGTTACGGCCACCTTGTCAACATTTAAGGGTGGCGGTTACAGTACAAAAAGCCTTCTCAATCAGACAAAAGCCAGCGATCAGTGGGCCTATTTTCAAAGCAAAAAGATAAAGGGCTATATCTATGATGCGCGGGGCGAAAACCTTCAATTGCAGGTGGAATTACTTGAAAAGCAGAAAGGCAATGAGGAAATAGTTGCCAAGTACAAAGAGAAGATAGAGGCGTACAACAAATACGTGAAAAATCACGAGGAGGAAGAGGCTGCCATTAGCAAGGCTGCCAGCGGGTTCGAGGAATTGAGGGATGAATGTAAACTGCACTCCGATAAATTTGGCATGGCTGTAATTTTTCTTCAGATATCGATTTTGCTTTCATCCATTGCCACGCTATCCAAAAAGAAATTTGTATGGATCTGTGGTCTGGTTTTGGGAGTGATAGGAATTATTTATTTTGTGGATGGGTTTATCCTACTGTTCTAGGTTTCAATGAGGCAAAATAGTTCAGGGAAATGAAAAAATACTACTATCTGTTGTTCCTCTTTTTTGTGTGTTTGGCTTGGTCGGGTATCCGGCCATTTGATTACTGGATATGGATAGGGGAGGCGGCACCCGTTATTTTAGGATTTCTTGTTGTCCTATTTACTTTCAACTTATTTAGGTTCAGTGTGTTCACTTATATTGCGATCCTGGTTTCCTGCTGTGTCATGCTGATTGGCGCTCATTTTACCTTTACGCGGGAACCTCTTTTTGACTGGATCAGGGATTTTTTCGGACAAAGCAGGAACAATTATGATAAGGTTGGACATTTTATCCAGGGAGTCATTCCGGTACTGGTTGCGCGTGAAATATTCATCCGCAAGAATATTCTTAAAGGTTACAAATGGGTCTCTTTCATTTCATTTTGTATTTGCCTGTCAACCACGGTTACCTACGAACTCGTAGAGTTTATTGCCTGCAAACTGGCAGGAAAGACACCAGATACTTTTTTGGGTGCACAAGGTGATATATGGGATTCGCAGTGGGATATGCTTTTCGCAACGATTGGCGGGCTGGTTACCATATTCTTTTTCAGGAAAATTCACGACAGGATCATTGAAAAAGAGTTCCCCGGCACTTTTGAAAGATTCCGGCATTTTATTTCAGAATCGCAGCCTGCCTCCAGGTGAATCAAAACTTTTGCTGGCAATAATGTCGGAAGGGTAGATCAGCCACCCCTGGTTGGAATCAATGTCAAGTCCTGTAGCAAGATGGTATGCTTCCCAGGTAAGAGTAGCACAATGCCAGTCTTGTCGAAGGTTTTGCAGGTTTTTTTGATTTTCAACGGTGGATGCAAACGGTTTTTTGAATGACAAAATGTTATAGCCACCATCCAGTTGATTCCTCAGAAACCTGATGAGGTCTTCTGTTTGTTGGTTTGTCAGCTTAGCCCGGAGACGGTATCTTGAGCCTTTATAGCGATTGCCAAATGCAACAATGGCTTTACTTTCCCGGATCTGTTCATCTTTCCTGAAAAGAAATTTCCGGGCAGCATGATCATAGAATAGTGCCTCAATCACTTGTGTTTTTGAAAGAACTTCATCCGGCGTTTTCCCGGATAAATCTTCGGTGACAATGGCAACATGCCCCAATTTCCTTTCCCCGTTCACTGGAATACTTCCGGGCAACCAACTCCAGTTTGGCCGAACCAGAATATCTCCTTTTTTGAGGTTGAAAGAAGCAGAATCAGTTAGCGTTTCAACAGGGAAACCCGGATTTTCCGGGGGTGCTCCATTTCCTGTAGAATAAAAGGAAAACCATCCCAGAGAAAGTAGGAGAACCATGACCCAAAAAATTATGTTCCTCAATGGGTTATGGGACAGCATTATTACATTGAATTTAATCTGTTTGAACCATGACTGTCTCGTTAAAAGAGACTGAGTGACAGTTGTTTACAATTTAGTTCATTGACATTTTTGTAATCAGTATTTGTAAGTAGCTCTTTTACAGGCGTTTTGTCCAGTAGAGAGATG
>CAIUUO010000212.1 GCA_903902325.1 uncultured Bacteroidia bacterium | reverse complement strand
TCCGGTTGCCTCAGGCTGTGACAACCATAAAAACTTTTAGATTAAATTCAGCCTGGATGAATCCATCCATCTGCTTCTCCTGCCTTGTAGAGGTTCTTGTACGTTGGCCAACACTCCGCTTCTGTGGCCAAACCAAGAGCGCGATTGAAAGCTGGCCCACGAAAAAAGCGACGGTTAAACCGGTAAACAAATTCGTTCAAGTAAGCTTGCATGTGCTTTTCCTGTACACCACCATGATACGTACCAAGCAACCAAGTTTTCAAGTTTGAAAATACAATGTGAACAAACAACATGTGAACAGCATCTTTCCCTTGTCCTTGAACAATGGGTTGATGAACATACTGTTCTTTTGACAAAGGCAAATATCCAGCCCAACCGTCAGTACGCACGATTGATCCTGGTTTGACATTTCCTGTCACAAAAGGAATCAATGAATTAGAGGAAGCATCTGGAATGGCTCTCAGACGAATACGACCAGGGCGAACTCGTTCGTTTTCGGTCTTTTTGTCAACCCATCTTACGAGTTCAACTGCGCACACTACAAGGATTTTTTTCTCTGACCCCCGGCCAGGATGGCCTTCCTCTTCACCGCCAATGTATGTCTCATCGACCTCCACTTCATCGAGTAATAGCTCTCGATCCGGTGCTACGAGAGCTGAACGCAATTTGTGCAGCATATTATATGCCGTTTCGTATCGCGAAATTCCTAATTGACGCTGAAATTGAACGGCAGAAACTCCAGGAGTAAGAGTTGACACCAGATATGCGCCCCAGAACCAAGTCCGAAGGTCTTGTTTTGATCGATGCATCACTGTTCCAGATGTTACGCTTATCTGATTACAGCATGATTTATTAGAACATTCAATGAGATCTCTCGTTTTAAGTCGATGCCCATGGTCTGTGCCACATTTCTGGCACGAAAAACCTTTCGGCCACCTGATTTTTATGAGAAAATCAATACATGCCGCTTCGGTATGGAACTGCTCACTGAACTCAATCAGCGTCTCTGGGATTTTCGTCTCGGTCACGTGGTCCTCGTTTCGATGGGAGCTTCCCCCTAAGGATCTAGGTTATACGGTTGTTCAGCCTGAGTCAACCGGATACCCATAATTCCAAAATCATCACAAGGAGTCCCGAAGGCGGATCCCACAAGCGACCGCCAATTTTAGACGTTGGCTTTCAAACATTCTTTTTCTTGATCCTGTTCCCGGTCGTATGCGGGATTACAGCTTTAAAACGGAAAAACATCTTTCAGGCGATGGAAGGAATCTCTCCAGTGTTCTTTTCCATCTGTGGGGCGGCAACAAAACTGAAGAGCAACTCTCTGAATCGGAAAGAGGTGACAGGGAAGATATCCTTAAGTTTGTCAGTAGCCTGCCAGAGCAGGATATTGAAACAGTCACTTTTCTTCCCGGACCACGAGATGAGGTCATGGTCCAACTTGTGGAAACTTTTGGTGGCGAAAAGGCAACTACTCCATAACGGCAGGTAATCCCTGGCGTGGACGGCTGGATTTTGTTAATCTGTACCTATGAACGATTTCAAGAAGCTACC
>CAIUUO010000211.1 GCA_903902325.1 uncultured Bacteroidia bacterium | reverse complement strand
TCTTGCTCTTTCTCCTGGTCGTGTTCGGATTTTGCGTCAGTATCATTATCCAGTTCGCTGACAACCACTGCACCGCCGTCATTTTCAAGGTGCCCCCTCATTTCTGCCGTTTCCTTGTCGTAATCCACTGGTGAAGATATGTCGGAATTTTCGGTAACCAGTGTCTCTGGTAATGTTTCTTTGTCCAGAATGCTGTCAATAGCATTTGCCATTTCCGGCGTCGGTGTTGACACTCCACTATTTTCCAGATTGTCACGCATTTCTTGGACTTCCTTGTCGTAATCAAGAGTTGAACTTTTTACCTGCTCAACGGAAATCGCTTCTTTCAGTGCTTCCACGTCAGGAGTATAAACGGTGGCGTCTTCCTTGCCACGGGTCAATGCTACATACATATCGTTATAATTTTCCTGCCGTGGGTCTCCGGAAACAATTACGTGCTCAATAGATGCCCCTTGGGATTTGTAACTGGTTATGGCATGAGCCAGGTCAATGTTATTATACTGTCCCAGGTTAAAAGATACTTCCGTTGCCTCCTTACCCTTCGCCAGTTCAACTGTCATATATCCGCTCTGGTCAACGCTTTTGACAATTCCGCTGTCGCCATTTACAACGCCAATACCACGGTCGCCTTCGTCATTTTTGAGAAAGACCACCTTGTCCCCTTCACTTATGACAATGTCCCGCTCCCGGTAAATGCTCACGCTATCTGCATGTTGCATAGGGTCAAAGACCTTCTCAACGCCCTTGCTGTCTGTCAGTGTCAGGTTGTTGGCTTCTGCATCAACTCCGGTCACTCGTCCAGAATATCCAGAAGTCAATCCGGCACTGGATTTTCCCGCCTGAACTATGTCACCAACCTGATAACTGGTGGAAAAATGCTTTTCGACGGCATCCAGCGACTTGGATTCCTTTATTGTGATCGATACATTTTCTGCCGATATCTTGCCTAACCCCTGCAATTTGTCATGAATGGTACGATTAAGCTCATGGCGTTCCGAATTTGTGCTGACAACAAGCATGGTCTTGTTTGAATCGGAATTGACATACTGGTCACTGATAGTATTCACCCGCTCCTGAAAATCTTTTATTTCGTGCAACTGTCCACGGTCTTCAACAATTTTCAGTGCATCGGCTACTTGTCCAATGTCCCTGATTTTTCCGGCTGCATCAACCATATGTTCTGTCGTTTGCCTTTTAATGTCGGTTAACTGGAGGGTATCGGTGACACCAGCTTTTTGCAGGTCAGAAAATATTCTGCCTGCCGACACTGATTGCAACTGGTTCCTATCCCCGATCAGAATTACACGAGCCTCGACGCTTGGGTCTGTTGCACGGGTAATCAACTGCATCATGTCCCGACTTCCAATCATAGAGGCTTCGTCAACCAGCCAGACCTCCTTGCCTTTTTCGTGATTATTAGTAGTCGGATCTGACGTGAAGAACTTAGCCAGGGTTTCGCCCTTTACGCCTGTGCTATTGCCCAGTTCTCTGGCGGCGGCTGCGGTCGGGCCAAAGGCCCGTACCGCATAGCCGTTCTGCATAACTTCTTCAACCAACTTGGAAGCTGCAAAAGTTTTCCCCGAACCAGAAAATCCTTGCACCAAAATGACCTGGGCAGTTGAAGATAGGCTACCTGAAACGAACTCTTTCTGGTTGTCGGTCAGGGAGGAGTATTTGTTGTCCACGACTTGTTTTGCGATGTCGGGACTGTATATGGCTTGTTGGGTGGTAGCACTTTCTTTGATATGGTTCAGAATACTTTTTTCAGTAGCCTGCATTTCTGGTGTTGTCACCGTGGACTGCAGACCTCCTTGCCTATCGAGGTTTATCAGCTCTTTGGAACGGTATAGCTGGTTAATCGCTTTTGATAGCTCAGAGACTCCATGTGTCCCGATTGATAGTTTTGCCGACGTAGCCAACAGCTCTTTCTGTGAGAATGTGCTCTCATTCTGTAATAAGGAGTTTGCAGCAATCTTGACCGTTTCTTTGGGAGTCAACGTGGTTGCTTCCTTTGTCAAACCTGCTTCCACCGCATTATTCTTTTCAGCTTCAAGGGTGGTGCCTCGGGCGGATGCCATGCCGTCCCATTTTGATTGAAGAAATTCTTTGTCGATGTCGTCTGGTTTTGCTTTTCTGCTGTCTAACGCAGCCATTTCGTTTAGCTTCGCTTCTGGGAGGTGCGGGAATTGTTCTTTCAACTCGGCAGCACGTTCCAGCACTTGCTCACGCCTTGACGACATATCAGCCATTAAACCTTTATCAACTCCAGCAACTTCAAACGTGCCGGTTCGTCTGTCAATGTCAGAAATTTTGTATCCCAATTCGGAAATGTTCTTTGCAAGTTCTGAGTGGTAAACAGCTCCGATGAACATTTGCTGACGATACATATTTTCATTTGCCGTTGCCCGAAAGTCGCCTTGACTATTCTGGGAAATGTTCATGACAAACGCATGGCTATGTAGCTGAGGATCAAGCTCACGACTGGTGTGGTGGTTTATGATGGCTACCGCTATGCCGTCGGATTGAACCTTTCTGGTTTCTCCACCGGAAGTTTCCCGAATTTGTGCAAATTCCGACTGATACATTTCCAGTGCTGTCTTGACCGCTTGGTCATGTGCCGTAATTATTCGCTCATCAGACAACGAAAGCACTGTCACTGATTTAGATGCACTGAATGTCATGTCGGTACCGGCTCTATGTTCCCTTAATTCACCGCCAAATCCGACGATTTGATTTCCTTGCAAATCCTTCCCTTCTGCAAGCTTCTGGAAGTCAGCCTTGTTTATTGGGCTACCTGATTGAAGTCCAAGAGCTTCCGCTGTCCGACCAAACCATTCGCCAGGTGCTGACGTGTAATAGTCATCCTTGGAAAAATACGACGATGCCGAACCGCTTGACATTGGTTGCGAAATTGAGACCATGTTCGTTCCCCTTATAGAAGGTATTTGCTTCTAAGTTCCGGATGTTTACTTAACAATTCCTGGCGGATGTCCTTGTCAACTACGATCATTGCCTCAACGCCTTTTCCAGTCTCGTCAACCGTCCGGAAAATTCTGTTGAGCAACTGGATTACAGCAGGAAGGTCATGGAGTTTTTGGAGCGTCTGAATAATCAGATCCAGCTTGGGGTCACTGACGGCGTTCAACTGTTTCTGTTCCAATGTCAAATACTGGTTCGCACTCCGGATCATAAACTCGGTTAGCGATGTACCTCGTGCGGTTGCCGCCAGTTTCCATTTTTTCAAATCCTTTTCTGGGAATGCAAAATTAGCTCGTGTTTTCATCCTGATAGCTCCTTACCTGAATTTATCCTTCACCATCATGATGCTCATTCCGAGCTGTTTTTTGATTTTTAGGACAAAAAACTTTCTACGTTTATTTCAACGCATCCGGCACATACGATTTAGTTCCCGAAATTTCGGGATTAACTACGGAAATGAGCAAATTGGTATGTAGGCAAGAAACTGATTTAGGGCGGTATTTGCGGGGTAATTACGGCAACGAGGGTGCAACCGTCAGGTTGCGTGGGGTGTGTATGCCACACGAGGATTTAAAAGTTTTTCTTATTTTAATCTTTCTCTACTCGTCCAATTAAACTTTATTCCACTGGTAATTATTCATTCCTGACACCATGCTGATGTTCCAATTCAGAATATGGCTCTGTTCCTGACCTCTATCATCCTGTTATTTGAACATTGGAATGTATGCTTTCGGTATATGAAACATTCTCCATGGCACTGGAAAATATACCCTTCGACGCACTTTCACATACTGAAACGTATGCTTTCACGACACGAATTGTCGTTCAGGGCACGTAAAAGCATAGTCCTCGACGCTCTTTCGTGTAGTGTAATGTGCCTTTTGGGTAAACGAAAAGGCAACCAGTTGCCCAGTTGCCTAATTTTCGTCGGTTATATGCGGACTTTCCATCTGTTCGGAACTATCCCCACAGTCCAGGTCTACCATCTGAAACACAATCAGCTATCTGTATCCGGAGGCTTCCACGTTCGGCTTTCAACTGGTCAAGCTGTCTGTAGAGGATCTTGTATGATTCGTTTGATTTTGCGGTAATCGTTATTGGTTGCAGATCCAGAATTTGTTCTTGGATTCCGTCCCATGCTTTGAGCAAGTTGTTCAATTTTTGGCTGTCCATGATTATTCTCCCGATGTTGTGATTGGCACTCATATATTCATGATGCGCACTGGGAGATATATTTTGAATGCACATAATTATTTGGCAGTATTCAGTAGTGTCTCAGTTTGAATTTACCTGATTCTTGAAATGCTTGAGCGGTTAAAACAAATCTGTATACAGAAATGTAATTGACATTAGTAATTAGAAGGACTATAAAATAGATGTGTGTGAGTAAAGCCTGGGTTAACCGCGACGTCGAAAGATATCGTAAGCGTCCTGTAAGGGCGTCGGCTCTAGGGTTCACACACCTAGTTTTAAAAGCCTCCATCTTGGGGGCTTTTATTTTTTGTGCAATAGAGGGGATTTATGTCTTCTGCAATTTTTTATTTGGATGAAAGTGGAGACTTGGGGTGGAAGTTCGATGCACCATATCTTAGAGGTGGATCAAGTAGGCATTTAACTATTGCAACAATAGTATGTCCATCTGACAAAAAGCATTTACCGAAACGATTAATAGCGGATCTTTATAGCAAATTCAAATGGAATACCAAAATTGAGAAAAAATGGTCAGGAATGACTCCTGATGAAAAAGAGGCGTTCGCTAATGAAGCATTAAAGCTAGTCATAAAACATCCTGATATAAAACTTTTGTCAATAACAGTTTTTAAAGAAAATGTTGTTGAGCGTATGCGGAAAGACAGTAATAAACTGTATAATTATATGATTTGTTTGTCTCTTGTGGATGAGATGTCAAAATATGACGCTGTTGTTTTGGTGCCTGATCCAAGGTCAATCAAAGTCAAGAGCGGAAACAGTTTACACGATTATTTAGATATAC
>CAIUUO010000210.1 GCA_903902325.1 uncultured Bacteroidia bacterium | reverse complement strand
GTCTCGCCCTTTGCTTCTGATTGAATCCTGTAGACATCTATATTCGATTTCAAAGGCTGCTCGTCGGACTCTACTGATAATTCTCGTTCAGCCAACATTCTCTTTAACTCAATTTCATTCAAAAGAGCCTTTAATACTTGAACGGGTGCCGTTTTTTTGTCTGGTTCCGCTTGTTGAGAATAAACAGTAACCGCAGGCTGAATGACCTCATAAATCTCATCAGTCATACCTATAACAAGCCGTAACTCTTTCACACTTTCGAAAGGAGCATGTTTTGCTCCATAGGATAATCCAGCCTCACGATAGATTGTATCTTCGGCATAATTGAATTGATTCAGATCCTTCTCATCTCTCCAGTCTATGATGGCATCAGCCAAAGAGGGATCTATCTCTAAATCGGCATCAAGAGAAGAAAATAATTTTTGCAGCAACTCCTTCGATGCCATGTTCAGGTCTATTTTTCCTCCTTCATCCTGAACATTGACCCGGAGATCTCCTTTTTTCATGTTGACTTCATGGAAGGTGCCATTTGGTGACCATCTGTTTTTTGAATTTGAATGAAGCAAATAGTAAATCGCAATTTCAATTCCTCCGTCTGCCATGGCCCTCATCTGAGTGTGTTCAATGGTATTCTGTACCATCTTGATTTCCATCCTGGTATCCGCAGAAAAAGCCATCATAATAAATGAAAGAACGACAATTCCCCAAAGAACGGCCACCAAGGCAAAACCGTGATTTTTTCGTTGATTTGCACACTGATCAAAAAACATTCTGGCAACCGTTCCTGTTAACCTGCCGATTTTTAGAGTAAGCCATCCTCATTTTTTTCCCGTAACGGATTCAGGAGATTTGTGTCAGATTGATCATCAGATTTCTCAATCTTCTTGTTCAGAGGGATGACAGTCTTTAATTTTTGCCTCAGTTCGTCGGTTAATTGGCGTACTTCATCCATGGAAGAAACAACACGAGGAGTGATCAAAACGAGTAATTCTGTACGCTCATTTGTTCGGTCTGTTCCACCAAATAAAGCACCTAAAACTGGCAACTTATTCAATAAAGGGATACCCGATTTGACCTGGTTTGACTTATCCATTATCAGCCCTCCAAGCGCAATGGTTTCTCCACTTTGAACGGCAACAGTACTCGATATTTTTTGTTGTTGGATGGTTGGAGAGGCAATACCAGAAACGGTCGTTGAGCTGACATCACTGACCTCCTGATCAATTTCCATGGTCAACAGTCCATTGGAGTTGACTCGTGGCTTGACCGTCAGCATTGTACCTGTATCTTTGTATTCAACACCGCTAATTATCGTTGTACTGTTAATTGCGGCTGGATCCTGAGCAGACATGGTCACAACAGGAACTTGCTTGCCGACCTTCAGTTTCGCCTCATGATTATTAAGGACCATGATTTGGGGTGATGAAATGACTTTCAAATCAGTAATAGATTCAAGAGCATTCAATATGGTTGTGATACCGACATTTCCTGTGGCTAAAAATGAAAAGCCTGGAAATTTAGAGGAAATATTATTTGAATTTGTATCACTCAGTGTAAAATTAGCATTTCCTCTCTTAAGATACCATTGGAGACCATAACTCAGATCTTTGGTGAGAGTGACTTCAGCAACGGTTGCTTCAATAAACACTTGCATGGGCATTATGTCCAATTTTTGGAGTGCATTTTCAACCATGCGATATTTTTTTTCAGTTGCATGAACCAATAGAGCATTATTGGCTTCGCTTGCAATTATTTTAATATCTTCATTATTGGCTTCGCTTGCAATTATTTTAAGATCTTCCTTGTTTCCTGTTTGTCTTACATCGGTAGATGAGGAAGATTTCTGGCTGGTGGGAGATCTGACGGTTACAGGTTTCGTCCCAGGCGCAAAACCAACCGAAGGGCTACTGCTTTTGGAGTTGCTGAAAATTTCTATTAATACTTTGGCGATTTGCTCCGCTCGGCCATTTTGGACGTAATAAACAAACAGCTTTTTTTCATCACTACTGGTTTTGTCAAGTCGTTTGATCCAAGATCCAATTTTATTTAGATATGCCGGTTGC
>CAIUUO010000209.1 GCA_903902325.1 uncultured Bacteroidia bacterium | reverse complement strand
TCGAATCGTCGAATTGTCGAATTGTCGAATCGTCGAATTGTCGAATTGTCGAATTGTCGAATTGTCGAATTGTCGAATTGTCGAATCGTCGAATTGTCGAATTGTCGAATCGTCGAATTGTCGAATTGTCGAATCGTCGAATTGTTAAAGCGTCGAATCGAGTGAGTGCCCCATCCTGTCGCGTTTGGTTTTGAGGTAAAACTCATTGAAAGGATTCGATTTTACTTCGATCGGAATGGATTCCACCACGGTAAGTCCAAATGATTCAAGGCCGACCCGTTTCACAGGATTGTTGGTGATCAGTTTCATTTTACTGATTCCAAGATTGGACAGTATCTGCGCTCCTACGCCATATTCGCGCTGATCAGGGTCAAAACCGAGGTGTATATTGGCATCCACAGTATCAAATCCTTGTTCCTGAAGCTTGTAAGCTTTTATTTTGTTCATCAGCCCTATTCCGCGACCCTCCTGTTGCATGTAAACGATCACCCCTTTTCCCTCTTTTTCAATGAGTTCCATGGCTTTGTGCAGTTGCTCACCGCATTCACATCGGAGGGAACCGAAGATATCCCCAGTGGCACACGAGGAGTGAACCCTTACCAGGATTGGCTCATCGGGTTCCCAGGTTCCTTTGATCAGGGCGATATGTTCGATGCCGTTCGATTTCTGTAAAAACGGAATTAGCCTGAAATGTCCGAACTCGGTTGGCAATTTTACTTCTTCACCTCTTTCGATGAGCGATTCCTGATTCAGTTTGTAGGCAATCAGGTCGGCGATTGTTACCAGTTTCAGGTTGAATTTTTGGGCGATCTCGAACAGTTGAGGCAAACGGGCCATCGTTCCGTCAGGATTCATGATTTCCACAAGAACTCCTGCAGGCGGAAGTCCAGCCAGTCTGACGAGATCAACAGTAGCCTCGGTATGGCCGGCTCGCCTGAGTACTCCCCTACTTTTTGCACGCAAAGGGAATATGTGCCCCGGACGTCCCAATTCATTGGGCTTCGTATCGGGAGAGGCGAGTTTTTGAATCGTGACGGCACGGTCGTGCGCGGAAATGCCCGTTGTTACATTTTCGCCTACTGCATCAACGGACACGGTAAAAGGAGTATCATGAATCGAGGTATTCCTGTCGACCATCATTACCAGTTCAAGCTCTTCGCAGCGCTCTTCCGTGATGGCCACACAAATCAGGCCTCGCCCTTCGGTAGCCATAAAATTGACCATTTCGGGAGTAATTTTCTCTGCAGCAGCAATAAAGTCGCCTTCATTCTCTCGGTCCTCATCATCAACAACAATGATAAACCGGCCTTCACGAAGCTCGACAATGGCCTCTTCAATGGTATTTAATTTAATTTCACTCATAATTTTTCGAATTCGAATAATTTGGAAAAACGTGACAATCAGTTTATGTCTTCCTGATTTTTTTTGTCCCAGAATCGTAATTTTTTAAAGAATGCAACATAGGAATCTACGTTCAGCACAGTTGAATCTGTCACAGCTTTCCAGGTAAGAAAAACTCCTGCCGGAAGGAAAATAATCGTTGAAAACCAGACTCCGAACCACATGCCATAAGCGGCCTCCCTGACATATTTCTCGGCAGTCGTCGAGGTGACCCAGTAAAAGATGAATAGGATGACCGAAATAACAAGAGGCATTCCCATTCCTCCCTTTCGAATGATTGCGCCCAACGGAGCTCCAATGAAGAAGAAGATCAGGCAGGCGATGGAAAAGGTGAATTTTTTGTGCCATTCTGTATCAAAACGGTTCAGGTTTCGTAGATTGGAAATATTCAGTTCGTCTGCCTGTGTCAAGGCTCTCGCATTGATTCTTGCACTAGCTAAGGATGTTCCAATCAGCTGTTTGCGAACAATCAGATTGGTGTTTTGCAACACGCTGTCTATATCGATGTACTTGTGCAACCTCATTTTAGGCATAGCTGCGAGATCATTGCGCACCATTGCGTGCAATGAAAAGACGATGGGAGCAGGATAGTTCAGGGCCAGAGATGACTCTGTGGAGGAAATCTCAACCTGTTTCGAAATGGAATCTACAAAGTGCTGCAATTGCTTATTGTTGAGCGCCTTGTATTGATTTCGGAAGATACTTTCATCCTTGCGTTCAAGTTCCATACCCGCCAGCTTGGAGTAAATAATCTGTTTCTTAAACTTATCAGTACGGGCAGGATATCCCCTGGCCGCTTTGTTGTCGCTCTGAATCTCTTCGTGGGTCTCACCCGAATAAAGGGTAAGAATCATGAAGCGCTTGTCAGTTGTGATTTTCATCGTGCCTGAATCGGCCAGTGTGACGGCTTCATTTCCCCGGTCGTGCTGATGATCATAAATCATGATATCATACAGCATGGAACCGTTTTTTGTCCTGTGCCCAACCTTGATGGAAAAATTATCGATGTCGTTTGAAAAGACGCCTTCTTTGACTACAATCTCCGGCCGCATCTGCCGAATACTCGCCATCAGCGCAATCAGTTTCTTGTATGAGACGGGTATCACGCGGTTCGAGAAGTAGAAAGCGCCTGCGCTGATAAGAATGCTTAAAACAATCACGGGCTTCATGATCCTGAAAAGAGAGATTCCGGCTGCCTTCATTGCCAGCAATTCGTTGTTTTCACCCAGGTCGCCAAAGGTCATGATGGAGGCCAGCAACATGGCGAGTGGCAGTGCCATAGGCACTAACATGGCGAGGGTATAAAGCAGGAATTCAGCGATTATATTCAATTCCAGTCCTTTCCCAACAAGGTCATCCAGATAAACCCACAAGAATTGCATCAAAAGCACGAACAAACTGATGATCAGGGTGACGACCAGCGGACCGATAAATCGTTTGATAATATAAAGATGTAATCGCTTCATGAAATGGATGAAGATTCGACTGCAAAGCTAATGCTTTTTTGTGATTTTCCGGAAGTTTCAGGAGCCAATGGCTTTCCTGAGGCGGTTGATGGATGCATCCCAAAGTTTGATCACATCAGGCTCATCCTCTTCATCAACATGGTCTGTAACGATCAGCGAGAGGTCTTCAATGATCTCACCCATCACAATATTAAATTCAAATTCGGAGGGTTCGTCATTCTCAAGCCATTTGAACTTAACGCTTTCCAGCGGCCGGATTGCAAGCAGTTCGGCATTCTGGCTTGTTTTTCCCCAAACGAAGGTATACTTTGATCCATCTACAAGTACATTGTCGGAAAACCATTCAGCCAAACCAGAAGCAGTGGAGAGCCGGCTGAACAAAACAGAGGAAGATGACCTGATCTGATATTCGAGTTCAATTTTTTTCATGTAGACACAGATACCTCAGATGAAAATAATAGGATTAGTTTCATCCGCAAAGTACATTTTTTTTCTTCCAATTCAAAAAAAATGATTGCGCATAAATAATTTGCTAATTTTTCGAATCACCCTTGTCCGAAAACAGAAAGGTATTATATTTGCAGGCTCAAACTTTTGAGATTTGGCGAGGTAGCTTCCCGACGTAAAGTCGGGATTAGAGCGTCCCGATTGAAAATCGGGAAGGTCGCTCGGGGATTTGAGAGTTAATTGAAATAATGGCGAGGTAGCTCAGTTGGTTAGAGCGCATGATTCATAATCATGAGGTCGCGGGATCATGCCCCGCCCTCGCTACGAAGTTAAAAGCAGTGAAATACAAGGGTTTACATGGGTTAACAACCGACATGTAAGCCCTTTTTTCATGGCCGGTATTGCCAGATATTGCTAAAAATTGCTTATATTTGATAAGGATTCTGTGTAAAATCTTTGTAAGAAATGATCAAATATTATGGCAAAAATTAGTCTTGTAATAACCCCCAACCGGCCAAATCGTTACGGGGAATGTGTGATAATGCTACAAATATCAGCTCATCTGAAAACAATTCGTATTCCGACTGATGTTACAGTAAAAAAAGATTTCTGGATCAAGAAGACTGGACAGATAGAAGGAGGGAAGTTAGGAGATAAACTTGCATCTTCTAAAAATGTCAGACTCACGCAGATAAAAAATGACTGTGATTTTAAGATCATCAACAATGCTGATCTGATTAAGTCTATGGATGTTAATAGATTGAGAAAATTTCTTCTTTCTGAAGAAGAGTAAGTCTGTACAGATTTCTTTGCTTTTACTGAGCGTAGGATCGAGGAAATGAAGATTACACAAAAGGGATCTGTGACACCTCTTGAAACAACATTAAAAAATGTAAGTGATTTTTGGGGGAAGTCAAAACTTGATTTCAATGAAATTAATGTTCGGTTTTTGGAATTATTTGAAGCGCATTACCTCGAAAAAGGTCGAAAAAGAAATTCTGTTGCCTTTTACCTAAGGTATATCCGGACCATGTTTAACGATGCGATTGATGAGTTAAATACAAATCCAGCTAGACCGGTTATCATGAATTATCCTTTCCGGAAGTTCAAAATAGTAGGAGAGGCAACAAAAAATCGAAATCTGCCAATAGAATCTATCAGGAAGATCCGCGATTTCTTCCCTGCAACGAAGAGACAGGAAATAACCAGGGATGTGTTTCTGCTTCAATTCTACTTATTTGGAATCAATATTAAAGATCTGTTCTACCTGAAACCGGAGGATATTGTAAGTGGACGGCTGCAATTTGACCGTTTTAAAACGGATAGACCCTACAACATCTTCATCGAACCTGAAGCTTCCAGGTTATTAGAAAAATATAAGGGAGAAAAATATTTGCTATGGTTTGCAGATAATTGTATGGAGGAGAGAAAGGAAGTGCGAAAGCTCCGCACCAGGAACTCAGAGTATCAATATAAGGATCAAAGGGCATTCAATAAAATGATCAATACAAATCTAAAGGCAATCCACGATAAACTTGAGCTTAATCTTTCAGTCCCTTTTTCATCATATTTTGTACGGCACTCTTTCAGTACCATTATGCGAACAGATTTAGGCATCAGCAAGGATGATATTTCACTTTGTCTGGGACATGTTTCTCCCGAGCAGTCTATGAAAGTGACAGGAATCTATATTAATGAAGACTTTGCCCGGGCTGATAAGGCAAACCGGAAACTGATAGACTACTTAAACAAGGATACCAAAGTTGACGACAAACAAGCAAAACCTCCAAGGAAGAAAAAAACATCCCCTGCCGTTGCATGACAGGGAGTGAAAGAGCCCAATAAACCAGGAAGAAATTGCTTAAGTAAACTTTCCGCTTCCAAACTTGAAATTAGGCTCAATACCGTTGAGGAAATTTGCAGGCAAGTCTGATTCGAATCAATCGTCAGTGTGTTACCGTGATGAATGAATTCTTCATCTATAAACTATTTTGTTCTTTTGGTTATCAGAATATCCATCTTGCGAACCCGGTTTATCAGGATCACTTCCTGCTGTTTGTTCGAGTCTTGTTTTGGGCACCATGGATAAACGAAATCCGCTGATTATCAGTGTATTTCTTCTTTTTAGGGGAAAGAATAGGGAAAGATTCGTGTATTTCGGTAAAGCATTCAAAAATCACAGACTTAGCAAGCTCAATTAATGAATAGAAGAGAATTTACAAACAATCTTAACAAATATAGTTAAGGAATTTTGAAGTAGTCCGCACCGGGTACTAAGAAGCTTCGATAAAACGCTGTTGAACAGTTATTTATCGAAGCTTTTTTATTTGCTACTGTAACCCTACTGAAACATTTCATTTT